>CAKZKY010000411.1 GCA_937124575.1 uncultured Pseudomonadota bacterium
TATTGAAGGCATCCGCTCGAAGACTTTTTCACCCCACCTCCCCAGTCTAAAAATACTTTTTTAAATACTTTTTCAGAAATCTCCTTAAATCGATGGAACAATGGTTACTCCTTGATTCAAGGATGAAGACATGGCGACCTTAAAAATTCCTTCTTATTTTTGCTTAGGATATATCCTCTTAGTTTTGGTTACTGTTAGGATGCCAGGAAAAGAGGGTTCGATATAAGGATTTTGGTAAGGTTGATGTTTAAATATTAACCTGACATTACTCTGAATCATTGAACCCATTTTAGACACACTGTATCAAGTCATTGTAGAAGATAATCAAGGGCTTGATTGTCTTTCTTTTCAAATCAGAGCAAAATTTATTTTTCCTTTTCCCTTCACTTTTGGTAAACATTAGAGATGTTTATGCACAAGATACATAAAAACATTTTGTCAGATAAACATATTCCTATTTACTGCCTATCCTATTCCCTTTTATTTTTTCTTTTAGAATGGGGATCACATTTTGAAAATCATCCACGATCCCGTAATCGGCCACGCTGAAGATGGGGGCGCGGGGGTCTTTGTTGATGGCGATGATCGTGTCCGATCCCTGCATGGCGGTGACGTGCTGAAAGGCGCCGCTGATGCCAATGGCAAGATAGATCTTCGGTTTTACTGTTTTTCCGGAAATTCCCACCTGACGCTCTTTGGGTAGCCAGTTTCGGTCCACTACGGGTCTGGAGCAGGAGATGGTTCCTCCGAGGTTCTTTGCCAATTCTTCGAACAATGGGATATGCTCCGGTCCTCCGATTCCCTGTCCTACGGAGACGAGAATCTCTGCCTGGGTGATATCCTCGCCTGTGATGGGAGCCTCTATATATTCGATGAACTTCTTGACATCAACCGCTCCTTGAAGCGGAGAGGATTCCATCACGATACTGCCTTTTTTCTCTTCGGGGGTTTTAGGTGCAAAGATACCTGGCCGGATGGTAGCAATGTATCCCTTCGATTCTCTTAATCCGATGCTGGCATTGACCTTTCCACCATAGATGGAACGAATCGCTTTCAACCTACCGCCTTCAAATGAGAGACCGATACAATCCGTTACAAGAGGAAGATCCATCTCGATGGAGAGGCTTGGCGCCAGGTCCATCCCAAAGGCTGAGTGGCCCATTATAAGAAGGGAAGGTTGGTATTTCGAGATGAGGGCAGAGAGGGTTTTTTGGTATAAAACGGAATTAAAATTTTTAAGGTTCTCATCTTCGACAACGAGAACCTTGGGAGCCCTTGTGGCCAGATATTCGGCGAAGTTTTTCACATCGTGGCCCAAAAGGACTGCTGTAGCAGAAGTATTCTGCTGCTTAGCTAAATTCTCTCCGAGACTGATCGTCTCATAGGAGATGTCGCGGATCTTTCCTTGACGATGTTCAACTAAAATGAAGATTTCATTCATGCTTCTCCTCCATATCAACCAGGAATTATGGAATGATGGAATGATGGAATAATGGGTGAAAAACCCTAACTAATCTCTTCAACCCAGTATTCCAATATTCCACCATTCCACGCTTCCTTTTTTGTTATCCTTTCTTCTTTTTTATGATTTCGGTCAACTGAGCCACGACCTCATCGGGAGTGCCTTTTAGAATCTCTGCCATCTTTCCGGTTGGCGGGAAAGAGACCTGATCCATCATCGCATCTAACGGTCCTTCTGAGGCAAACCCAATCTCATCCAGTCCGACCTCTTTTGTCTCTTTGTCTTCAGCCTCCAGGATAGCAGCGAGGGAGACATATTTCGGTTCATTGATGCCCGTCTGAATGGTGAGGACCGCAGGGAGTTTTATCTCCACGAGTTCTTCGATACCTCCCTCCAGCTCTCTCCGGACTTTTGCTTTTCCATCTTCGATCTCGATTCGTGTAACAATGGAGGCATGAGGAAGGCCCAATATCTGGGCCAGGGCTACTCCAACCTGTCCCCAGCCATCATCTTCGGCTTGAACCCCTGTCAGGATGAGATCGAAGGGTTGGTCTTTCAGGGCATGAGAAAGGATTTGGGCAATGAGATGTGCATCGCTGGAAGGAGGTTCTTCAATTCTCAATGCTCTATCCGCGCCCATGGCCAGACATCTTGTTAAGACCTCTTTTGACTCCTCGGGGCCAATCGTGATGACTGTCACTTCACCCTCAAATTTCTCCCTTAACAGAACAGCCTCCCTTACGGCATAACCGTCCCAGTCATTGAGGGCAAAGACGAGATGGTCCTTTTTGATATCTTTTCCATCCTTTTCAATCAGAATGTCCGCCTCAGCGGTCTTTGGAACTCGCTTGACACATACGGCAATGTTCATTGGATCCTCCACTGTCAAAGAATTCGAATAACCAAACACCAAGCACCAATAACCAAATAAGCTCCATATTTCAATGATCGATCACCAAACCTATTTATATTGAGTTATTGGAAATTGGGTATTATTCGGAGTTTGGGATTTGATTATTGGAATTTTCATCCGTTGCTTCCACTACCAATTCAGTTATATCTTTTATCACAATCTGATCGGCTAAACCAGAGGTTTTGACCGAATCCTCAAACGTTAAAAGGCAGAAAGGGCAGGCCGTAGCCAGGGTTTTGGCGCCCAACGAAACGGCCTCTCTAATCCTTATCTCACCGTTTCGCTTCCCTTCTGTTCCTCCCTCTGCCCACATCCTTCCTCCGCCTCCTTCACAGCAGAGACTCCTCTCCTTCGATCTCTCCGTTTCTATAAAATCACATCCTGGAAGGGAAGAGAGGATCTTCCTCGGCTCATCAAAGACTTTATTCTGTTTTCCGAGAAAGCATGGGTCATGATAGGTGAGCGATATTCCCAATTCTTTTGCGAGTTTCAATTTGCCTTCTACAACGAGATCAGCCAATACCTGGGTATAGTGCTGAACCGGAAGATTGAGATCCGGATATTCGTTTTTAAGAGCGTTAAAGCAGTGCGGAGAGATGGTGATGATCCTCTTCACACCAAATTTCTTAAAAAAGGCTGTATTGTCCTTGACCAATTTTTTAAAGAGGGCCTGTTCGCCCA
Source organism: uncultured Pseudomonadota bacterium (assembly GCA_937124575.1). GTDB lineage: Bacteria > Desulfobacterota > BSN033 > BSN033 > UBA1163 > RBG-16-49-23. The sequence continues at coordinate 3,057 of CAKZKY010000411.1, forward strand.
TTCTTCGGATTTCGTTACCGCAGCAGGATTCCTTCTTTCCAAGGATGGCAAAATCAACCTCTGCCTTTTGGAAGATTTTGACAAGAGCGGTAGAAACACTCTGAATCCTTGGATCATAGGAAGGAGCACAACCTACAAAGAGTAATGTTTCCGATGTTTGTTCTCCATAGATTTTGACTCCGAGGTCCTTTGCCCAATCTGCTCTTCGGTCCCGGAAGCGCCCCCATGGATTTCCCTGAAGCAGTGTATTTTCAAGGGCATCCCGGATGGTGGAAGGAACCTCTCCCCTATTGGCGAGGAAGTTTCTTATGCCCATGATCAGTTCGACATTTTTCACTCCAGAAGGGCAGCGGAGACTGCAGGTGCTGCAGGTCGTACACGCCCAAAGTTCTGGCCTTTTGAATAGAGAGGAGAAGTTATCTGTAACATAGGTTTCCCTAACGAGCTTCCTCATATTGAGGGGGGAGCGGAATTTGACTGGACATCCTCCTGTACAGGTTCCGCACTGGATACAGATATTGAGCTGATAATCCTTTATAAAATTCTTGGGATCTATTTTCATCGTTAACTCATATTTGATCGTACCAAATCCCAATCACCAAATTCCAAGCTCCAATAACGCCCCCCTCTTAAGTTAAGAGGGGGAGAGGGGGAGTTATTGAGAACAAAGTCCGTCCACTTCGGCAAGTACCTGAGTATGGGTGAAATGGTTCTGTCTGGCTGCCTTGCTGGGACAGATGGCTGTGCAGGCGCCACAGCCCTTGCAGAGCGCTTCGTTGACCGAAGAGATCCCTTTCGTCTCAAGAAATTCGATGGCCGAATGAGGGCAGATCTCGATGCATAATTTACAACCTGCGCAAAGCTCCGGATCAATGGTCGAAACTATGGGTTCGACCTCAATCTCTCCTTTGGAGAGCAAGGACATCACCTCTGCGGCTGCAGCAGAGGCCTGAGCAACCGTATCTGGAATATCTTTTGGCCCCTGACAGCATCCTGCCAGAAAGATCCCTTCGACCTGAGTGGCGACAGGCTTAAGCTTTGGGTGGGCCTCCATGAAGAACCCATCTGCACTACGGCTGATCCCAAATATCTGAGCAACGGAGTCTGCATCGCGGCGGGGAGTTAACCCCGTCCCCAGAACGACCATGTCCACTGCGATTTCGAGGGGTGTTCCAAGAAGCGTATCCTCAGCCGCAACGACAAGACGGCCATCTCTCTTAAAGACTTCTGAGCCCTTTCCTCGGATGAAGAAGATTCCTTCTTCCCTCACCTTCTTGTAAAATTCCTGGTATCCCTTTCCAAATGCATTGATGTCAATATAGAACTCGTATATTTCTGCGCCCGTCTTCTCCTTCGCCAGATGGGCCTGTTTCATCGATGCCATACAACAGATCCGTGAGCAGTGGAGATTGGCATTCTCATCTCGGCTTCCAATGCAGTGAAGGAAGGCAATGGCCTTTGGAATAGTTCCATCTTTTAACAAGATCTCGCCACGGGTGGGCCCGGAGGGACTTGAAAGCCTCTCAAATTGGAGGTTTGTGAGGATATTGTCATAGACCCCATATCCATACTGGGGGAGGAGATGGGGATCGAAGGGATCGTAGCCGGTTGCGATAACGATCGAGCCCACTTCCTTCTCGATCACCTCTTCCTTCTGATCGAAATGGATGGCTCCTGCTTTGCACGCTTCGACACATGGTTTTTTACATTTCCCTTTGCTTAAGAGGAGACAGTTTTGTGGATCAACCACGGCCTTTAAGGGAACCGCCTGTGGAAAAGGGATGTAGATCGCTCTGCGCCTGGCCATTCCCTCTTCGAACTCTGATGGCACTCCTTTCTTTAAGGCGCAGGCTTCGACACAATCCCCACAACCGGTGCATCGAGCGTAGTCAACATAGGTGGGATTTTTTCGTATCTTTACTTTAAAGCTTCCAACAAAACCTGTGACCTCTATCACTTCAGAGTTGACCAGGAGCTCGATCTGCCGACTTCTTGCCACTTCAACGGTTTTGGGAGTGAAGATGCAGGAGGAACAGTCCAGCGTTGGGAAGGTCTTGTCGAGCTGAGCCATATGGCCGCCAATAAAAGGCGCTTTCTCGATCAGGATTACATTCATTCCTCCACTGGCAATGTTGAGAGCGGTCTGAATTCCGGCAATACCTGCACCGACGACCATGGCAGCCGGTTGAATACCGAACTTTCTCGTCTTGAGCGCTTCGTGCGCCAGGACTCTGGCCACTGCAGCCCGAATAATCTGTTTAGCTTTTTCTGTTGCCTTTTGTCGGTCTTGGTGAACCCAGGAGCACTGTTCACGAATATTGGCGATATTAAGGAGATAAGGATTGATCCCTTCGGAAGCGAGGAGAGTTCGAAAAGTAGCCTCATGCATCCTGGGCGAGCAGGCGGCAATGACTACCCGGTCCAGTGAAAGTTCTCGGATGTCCCTTTTGATGAGGTCCTGTCCTGGATCGGAGCAGAGATAACGGTAGTCCCGAGCGATTGTCACTCCGGGTAGGGTAGTTCCGAAACGAACCAGTTCTTCGCAATCCACAGTAGCGGCGATATTGGTGCCGCAATGACAGACGTAAACACCTATTTTTTTATTCATCAACGACCTATGATGACGTGGTAAAATTCGAAATCCGAATATCGGGCGAAGCGTCCGTCTCGGACCAATCCGAAACAAATCCAAAATTCAAATTTTCAAATAGAAGATATTCACCATCTGTTTGGATCATTTAGATTTCGGTAATTCGTGCTTGTTTCGAAATTCGGATTTCGTGCTTCGGATTTGCCTTTATGTGACTCCTAAGATGTGGCGGCCGATCATCATTTTATCAATCTCTCTTGTTCCCTCATAAAGCTCCAAGATCTTGGCAGCGCGGTAAAATCGTTCAATTGGATAATCTTCGAGGTAGCCATAGCCTCCATGAAGTTGAAGCGCTTCATCCACCACCCTGACTGCCACATTGCAGGCCCACCACTTGGCCATGGCCGCCAGTTGGGAGTCCACATTGCCCCGATCGAGATTCCAGCAGGACTTTTGGACAAGGGATCGTGCTGTCTCAATCAGCGTAGCCATATCCGCCAGCTTGAATTGGGTGGCCTGGAAAGAGGCAATCGTCTTTCCAAACTGTTTTCTCTTCTTCACATAGTTGATGGCCTGTTCCATGGCGCCCTGCGCCAGTCCAACGCCATGGGCTGCCACATAGGAGCGGGAGTGATCGAAGAATTTCATCAATTGGCGAAATCCATTTCCTTCGACCCCCACCAGATTCTCTTTGGGCACTCTCACATTGTTGAAATAGATGTTGGCTGTATCCGAAGCACGGATTCCCATCTTTCTGTGGATTTGATCTGCTTTGTATCCTGACCGATTCGTCTCCACAAGGATAATGCTGTGTCGCTTTGACCTGGAGGTTTCTTCCGGGTTCGTGAGGCAATAGACGAGAATGAAATTGGCAATGGTTCCATTGGTGATCATCACCTTATTCCCATTGATCACATATTCATCGCCATCTTTAACAGCCGAAGTGGTGGCGGAAGCGGTATCGCTTCCAGCTTCAGGTTCGGTGATGGAGAAGCCCATGATCTGCTCTGCCTTAACCAGAGGAGGTAGATACTTTTTCTTCTGCTCTTCTGAGCCAAAGAACTGCAGTTCTTCAGCACCAAAAGTGAGAGAGGAAAAGACCTGTCCAAGACCTGGATCTACTCTCCAGAATTCTTCCAGAATGGTCGCATGCTCAAGAAAGCCTAATCCAAGTCCTCCATATTCCTTTTTAATAAAGACACCAACGAAACCGAGTTGAGCCCCTTTCTTAATAAGGTCTCTTGGAAAGTCCTCTTTGAGGTCGCACTCCTGGCCGATAGGGGCGAGCTCTCCTTCGGCGAATTCCCGTGCTGCAAGGCGAATCTGTTTCTGGCGATTGGTCAATTCAAAGTCCATAAAGAAACCTCCATTTAAACGTATCTTATTATATGATGGAGTCTCTTGGCTTACAATTTCCCGAGAAGTCGGCTTGCCACAGTATTCCGCTGGATCTGACCTGTGCCTTCAAGGAGCCAAGTGGCGAGTGCATCGCCAAGATAACCCGATATAAACTGTTCATC
>CAKZKY010000412.1 GCA_937124575.1 uncultured Pseudomonadota bacterium
TTCAATTATTTTCCCTATACAACCTGATTTCACAATATCTATTAAGAAAGAGAGGTGGGACCCCTATATTTTGTGGAATTAAATCGTGCCAATTCCAATATGATGTGGAAAATCTTATTGTAATCATTCATTCAATTTGACATATAGACTCTTCCTGTCTAAAATGGGAGACATGGCGACAGATGCACTCAAGAGGAAGGTCGAAAGACTGAGGGAAGAGATTGAATATCATAACTATCGTTATTATGTTCTCGATCAACCAGAAATCTCCGATGCTCAGTATGACCGCATGATGCGGGAGTTAGAAAAACTTGAAGAGGAAAACCCCGATCTTCGCTCCCCAAACTCACCAACACAGAGAGTCGGAGCCCCCCCTCTTGAGGCTTTTGAGATCGTCCGTCATACCCTTCCCATGCTCAGTCTCTCCAATGCGTTCGATGAAAATGAGGCAAGAGATTTTGACAAACGCGTTAAGAGATTCTTAGGCTCAACAGATAAAATCGTTTATGTGGCCGAACCAAAGCTGGATGGACTGGCAGTGGAACTTGTCTACGAGAGGGGTTTTTTAACAATTGGCTCAACACGCGGAGACGGGGTGAACGGAGAGAATATTACACAAAATTTAAGAACGATTAAAACCATCCCCCTTCAACTCATTCGAAAGGAGATTCCAGCCCCTGATCGGTTGGAGGTTCGTGGAGAGGTGATCATTCGGATTGATAAATTCAAAGAGCTCAATCGAAAACGTGAAGAAGCAGGCGAGCCTCCCTTTGCCAATCCGCGGAATGCGGCTGCTGGCTCTGTTCGGCAGCTTGATTCAAAGATTACTCGCCAGCGCCCCCTTGAGATCTACTGCTATGGTGTGGGAGAAGTCATAGGAAAGAATTTCAAAACCCATTGGGAGATTCTTCAAACCTTTCCCAAATGGGGTTTGAGAACTAATCCCCATATTCGAAGATGTCAAAGCATCGATGAAGTCCTCGATTACTATCACGAGATGAATGAGAGACGCGAAAACCTTCCCTATGAAATTGATGGAATCGTAATCAAAGTTGACCGCCTCGATCTTCAAACCAGATTGGGCGAGATCTCCCGAAGCCCCCGATGGGCACTGGCTTTCAAATTTGCACCGAAGCAGGAAACGACAAAAATTTTGGATATCGTCGTTCAGGTAGGAAGGACAGGAGCGCTCACACCCGTGGCTGTGATGGAGCCGGTGAGACTGGGAGGTGTGGAGGTCAGTCGAGCAACCCTTCACAACCAGGACGAAATTGACAGGCTCGATGTGAAAGTGGGGGATACGGTACTCATCCAGAGGGCAGGCGATGTCATTCCCGAAGTGGTTCAGGTCATCACCTCAAAACGAAAAGGAACGGAGAAAGCATTCCGGATGCCTTCCAAATGCCCAGTCTGTGGAGCCGAAGTTGTGAAGGAGGAAGTGATTTATCGTTGTATCGGGCTTGACTGCCCTGCTCAGTTAAAAGGCCGAATCAAACACTTTGCCTCCAAAAGAGCAATGGATATTGATGGATTGGGTGTGAAACTGATCGACCAGTTGGTGGACAAAGGATTGGTAAAAGATGTGGCCGATCTATATTACATCAAAAAAGACGAGTTGATCGCATTAGAGCGAATGGCAGATAAGTCCGCTCAGAATATCATCGATGCCATTGAAAAGAGTAAGACAAAGCCCCTTGGGAAATTTCTCTTCGCTCTTGGCATTCTCCATGTCGGTGAAACCACGGCAGAGGATCTGGCTAACCATTTCCCTCGGTTAGACGATTTTTTCCATCTTTCAGAAGAAGACCTGATGGAGGTGGAAGGAATCGGGCCCGAAGTAAGTGCCAGCGTGGTCCAATTCTTTAAGGACAAAAAGAACAGGGAATCGATCGAACGATTGAAGAAGGCTGGCGTCAAACTAATCGAATCAAAGGGAAAAGAAAAAGGGAAGCTCGCAGGAAAAACATTCGTCTTCACGGGGACTTTAAAATCTTACGGAAGAGATGAAGCTCGAAATCTGGTCGAATCCTTAGGGGGGACGACAGCTTCCAGCGTTTCAAAAAAAGTCGATTTTGTAGTCGTCGGTGAAGACCCTGGCTCCAAACTCGACAAAGCCAGAGACTTGGGAATTAAAACCCTGACCGAAGAACAATTTAAAAAGATGATTGGGTAGACGATGGCCAAGAAAGTTTTGATTGACTGCGATGTGGGGGTGGATGATGCCCTCGCCTTGATCCTCGCTTTCCACTCACCTGAGCTCGATGTGAAGGCCGTGACTGGCGTGAATGGGAATGTCCCGCTGGATATGGTCTTTCCCAATATCCAAAAAGTTCTCTCCCTCATAAAGCCGAAAAATAAACCGCTCATTGCCAGAGGCGCAGACAGGCCTTTAAAGGGAACGACCATCCATGCCCATTCTGTCCACGGAAAGACTGGCTTGGGAGATGCAATAATTGATCTAAAAGAAGGCGAAGAGTGGTGGCAGAAATATTCTGGTCCTGCGGATGAACTGATTTTAGATTTGGCTGATCAATATCCGAATGAATTGACCTTGATCGCAGTGGGTCCTCTTACAAACCTGGCGTTAGCCCTGAAGAAAGACCCTGAAGGAATGAAAAAACTGAAGGAATTGGTGATCATGGGAGGTTCAGTTCGGACGAGAGGCAATGTCACACCATACGCTGAATTTAACATCTTTTCTGATCCAATGGCTGCCCAGATCGTTTTCAATTCTGGAATTCCCATTACGTTGGTTCCCCTTGATGCAACCCATCAGGCTTTCCTCACACCCCAAAGGATGGAAGAGGAGATCATACCCATTCGAAACCCCTTTTCTGATTTTCTCATCAAAGCGACAGGTTACGATATGGAAGCCCATCGTTTCAAAAACCGTAGGAGCATCTTCCTTCACGACCCTCTTGCAGTAGGTGTCGCGATTAATACAACTTTCGTAAAAATAGAGAGGCTTTCGCTTCACGTCGATACAAATGAAGATGAATATTATGGGAGAATCACTGAGAAAGGAGATGGCCCAAAAATCGATGTGTGCCTGGAAGTTGATTCGGAGAGGTTTTTAGAGTTATTTGTATCGAGGTTGAAATTCTGTGGCTAACAAAATCCTTGTCCTTGGCAGTTCGAATGTAGACCTGATTCTTAAAGTTCCCCGGTTCAACCAGCCGGGTGAGACGATCCGGGCAGACCATTTCACGACTGTCTTTGGGGGAAAAGGCGCTAACCAGGCCATTGCAGCAAAACAATTGGGCGCTGAAGTGGCACTCATCACCCGGTTAGGCGATGACCATTACGGGCAATCATACCGTCGCTATCTGACCGAGAAAGGCCTTAACCCCAAAACCATTTTTTTGGATAAAAAAGTCCCAACCGGAATCGCCTTCATCGAGTTAAACCCAAAAGGAGAAAACAGGATTGTCGTTGCTCCAGGCTCAAATAGCCTCCTCTCTATTGACGACTTGAAGAGAAGCAGTTCCTTCTTCAACGGGATCAAGATCTTTATCGTTCAGCTTGAGATTCCCATACAGAGTGTAAGATTAGGGCTGAAATTGGCTAAACGGTCTGGGGCCGTAACCCTTCTCAATCCTTCACCCTACCGTCCCCTCTCTAAAGAGATCCTATCGCAAACAGATTTTATCGTTCCCAATGAGATAGAGGCTCAAGCTCTTACAGGCTTAAAGATGAAAAAAGATCAAGATCTGCCAAAGATCGCCGAGAAAATTCTGGAGATGGGCGTAAAAAATGTGGTGATCACACTGGGACCCAAAGGCCTCTTCTTTAAAAATCCCAATGAAGAAATTTGGATGAAAGCTTATAAAGTGAAGGTGGTGGATACCACCGCTGCAGGCGATGCCTTTATGGGAGGACTTGCTTGTGGACTTTCGGATGGAAAGCCCGTCCGAGAAACTTTAAGGTTTGCCAATGCCACAGGTGGACTTGCCACCACCAAACTCGGCGCCCAACCCTCCTTGCCTTCCCGAAAAGAGGTTGAAACCCTCGTCAAGAACCAATCCACAAATTGAAAAAACGAATTCCCTGGCCTTCAAGGCCATTAACCGGTTTCATAGGATGATTTTCTGCATTTTTCCGCTCTATTGCATAAATATCTAAATTTTTATGCCGTAGCATTAAGGCTACCTCAAAAAATGTCATTCCGGCCCCGATCTTAATCGGAATAAACTCCAGCCGGAATCCAGTCCTGATTTATTAACAGCAACGACAAATTTGGAATGAAATGGATGTCAAACTGAACCGCATCGCCGATAAATTAAGGCGATCACTTCAGTGGGGCTATAAGTGCTTGAAATCTATTGACGGAATTTCTCTTTTAATCTATGATTCATTTAGGTGAGTTCGGGATAGATGCAAGTTTCATCTTTATGAATACTCATAAAGAAAAGAGTATTAAATTGACTTTAAACAAAGCAAACATCGAAAAAATTGTTTCGTTAGCCAGGTCCTATGGGGCAACCCGTGTCATTCTTTTCGGGAGTGCGGCTGTGAAACCAGACGAGGCGAAAGACCTGGATTTGGCCTTTGACGGTGTCTCCGGCTGGAAACTATTTGAGCTTGGAGCCCGTCTTGAAGAGGAGCTGAAGGTTCAACTGGATATCGTATCGCTGAATCCTCCCACTCGGTTCACCCGCCTTATTGAAACCAAAGGGCAACAGTTATTATGACGAAGATTGAAGAATTGAAAGAGGAGTTGTCCATTGAGCTCGAATCGATGGATATCGTGGTAGAAGAGTTACTGTCTCTTGTTAAGGATATTAGCGACAGGGAGCCAACAATAAGGGAAAAAACCGCCGCTGCTAGATTTTTAGCTCAATTTTACAACGGCTTAGAAAACATCTTTAAACGGATTAATCGATTTTATGAAGTTCCCCTCCCGGTGGGAGATACGTGGCATATTGAGTTGTTTAAGCGCTTTTGCTCACCCCCAATTCCACCATTGCCTCTTTATTTGATGACGCTTTAGCATCGACCATAGCGCCATTCAGGAAATTTAGACATGTTGTTCATCATGGCTATGGATTCCAGACCGAGTGGGATCGGATGAAAGAAGGGATTTCGCAAATCGAAGGCGTCTTCATCCAGATTAAATCAAGGCTATCCGATTACTTGAGATCGTTGGGACCTATTGAAACAAAGGATTGAAAAAAAGATTTAAAGGAAATCCGTATCCTCAGTCGCTCTACAGATATTACTTTTATGAATGGTTCCTGGTAGATTTTGGAGGGTGTCCAACCCTCCCTGCCCTCCCAAAAAGAGGTTGAAACCCTCGT
>CAKZKY010000413.1 GCA_937124575.1 uncultured Pseudomonadota bacterium
CTTTCCCCTTCTCCATCCTGCAAATCTTCTCTACCACTACACACTTCGCACAACGGGATTCGACATCACTCATCTCTCTTCTCCTTTCTTCTACCTATCACCCAAAAGAACACGTGACCACTCACTCACATCCCGGACCTCTTCAAAATGTTTGACTCCCTCTACCATTTTAAGTCGCCTCTTCTTTGTCATCCGGGAGCCACTCAGACATGAAATTTCTCAATCAACTCCTCCCAGGATAGAGGGTTTTCAGATTCACCTTTACAATATTCGACTTTTGTAAAATACCCTTTTCCGGCCTTTGTGAATACTTCCGCAGTCCCACACCACTGTTTTGGTGAGGTTTGATCGAGTTCAGGGTCCACCCGATACTTCACCTTTTTCATCATTTGCTTCACTTCTTCAGACCTGACCCTGGAAAGTTGGAACTCGCCCGGACCTGCCTTCCTGTAAAGAATCGCAATTGCCGCTCCAAAAGGCATGCTGAACTGGGCATCTACAATCGATTGAGGACGATATTTCGATTCCGCTGGCTCAGCAATAAGAGAAGCGCCTGCACTCAGGAGTCCAAGTCTAACCTTCTCTACTTGATCTGGCCTAAGGTCATTCTCCTTTACGATTTTTAAAAGGGCATCCATCGGAGGCTGCATATAACGGCAGCAGGCATAGGGTTTGATCGAGGTGCGGAGGATCTCAAATCCGGAGCCGATTCCTTCTAAGACCTTACTTCCATCCGCACCGTTGGAGTAGGCGTGCAGAAACCCATCTCTGCCCTCAATGATCGAAGTGGGTCCTCTGAATCCTCTCTGTGCGAGCAAAGCGGCAATCATCCCGCTATGAGCGGCCCAACCTGCATGGAATCGCTTGGTCCATGAACCCTGGGCCAGATACTCCATCGAGCCTGCGGCCTGGCTTCCGGCAATCCCCATGGCACTGGCCACCCTCTCTTCTTTAAGGCCCATGATCTTTGAGGCTGTACCGCTCGATCCAAAGACTCCGCACGTGCCTGTTGGATGGAAATCTCTCGCATAACTGTTTTCAGGTCTTAAGGCTTTCCCCAGACGAATCATCACTTCATATCCTGATACAACCGCCTCGATCAATCTCTTACCTGTTGCTTCAACCATTTCGCCTGTGGCCAAAGCCGTTGGAAAGATGACGACTCCGGGATGGAGTGAGGATTCATTGTTCACATCATCCATTTCGATCGCATGTCCGGAAACGCCATTGCCAAGGGCTGAATAGAGGTAGGGAGCTCTCTCTTTTGTTCCGATGAGGACTCCACCCTTCTTGCCGACACCTATTCCACGGATAAATTGGTACATGCTTCGGGATGAATTCTCCCGGGAGCCACGACAGGCCACACCGATGAAATCAAGAAAAAAATACTTCGCCCGGTCAACCACCTCATCAGGAAGCTGACTGAATTTCAACTCACTGCAGTATTTTGCCAGATCCTGGGTGATGCCCACTGGGTCCCTTTCTGCTCGGAATTGCCCATTAATAATCGATGAGTGGACTTAATTTTACGAAATATAAAATCAACAATCAAACAAATTTTTGTTTTTTTTACAATCTGTATTGATTTTTTAGACAAAATTTAGTATTTTATAAATTATGAAAGATAGCATCAAAAAGATAGTAGAGCAGGTCGAGGCTCTTCCTGAAAGTGAGTTGGACGAGTTCCTTTCATGGCTAGCAGAATACGAAACAGGCCATTCGGATGAATGGGATAAAGAAATCGAGCAAGATTCCCAGAATGGGGGTCCTCTGAGTCCCGTGTTGAAGCGAGTCCGCGCGGATATAGCTGCAGGAAGGACCAAACCACTTGATGAAGTCATCGACAACTCCTGATTTTTGGAACTCCTACGCTGCCCTCCCACCAGAAATAAAAGCAAGAGCCAGGTTGATATATCGATTGTGGCGGCGAAATCCTCGTCACCCTTCTCTTCGATTCAAGAAAACAGGAAACGTTTGGTCTATTAGGATCGGAGGTGGCTATCGTGCATTGGCCATTCTACAAGAAGATACCTTTTATTGGTTCTGGATTGGGGATCACAACTCTTATAAGAGAATGATCAGCAGTTTGTGATCTTCCATTTCGAAGGAATTAAAGTTGGACAGGTAAAAAATTTACCTCATCGTTCCCTGATCCATTGTGGCCAATTGTCTTTTCCTCACTAAGGGGTTCGAGTAGTCAGGAAGAAGGGTGGGTGATATTCTCTTCCGGTCAACCCCTGCCTCTTTCAATTCCTGATGAAATCTTCTCACATGATCGAGCGTGAGGCAGCCATCCTCAGCCTTTTCTTTCGCATAGAGAGCTGCATTCTTTCCGGCAATTCTCCCAAAGACAAGGACATCCATGAGTGAATTGCCTCCCAACCGGTTTTCACCATGAACCCCTCCAGTGACCTCTCCTGCAGCATAGAGTCCTGGAATAGAAGTCTCCCCTTTCTCATTGAACTTCAGGCCTCCATTCTGGTAGTGGAGCGTAGGATATACAAGAATGGGTTCCTTTGCAATATCAATTCCATACCTTTTAAAAAGCTTATATTTACCAACAAATTGTTTGATCAAAAAACCTCCTCCATGAAACAGATCAATCATGGGGCTGTCCAGCCAAACCCCTGCTTTTCCTATCGTCGTCGGAACCCCTCTATCTATCTGGGTACACTCTCTGATAATCGAGGCCGCACAGGCATCCCTCGGCTCTGTCTCACAGACAAACTGCTCGCCGTCAATGTTGAGCAGATGGGCGCCTGCTCCTCGGAATTTTTCAGAGATGAGAAGCCCCTCAGCCTGTTCTGGAAAGATCGCTCCAGTTGGGTGATACTGTGACGTATGGAGAAAACAGACTTCAACTCCGCACCGATACCCAAGAACAATCCCATCTCCTGTCGCTCCATAATGATTGGTCGTTGGAAAACCGCCGATATGTAGCCGACCCGAACCTCCTGTTGCGAGAATCACTGCTTTGGCTTTGACCAAAAAATATTCTTCCGTTTCAAGATTATAAAGAATGGCGCCCCCACACTGACCCAGTTCACTCAAAACCAGCTCCACAACAGGAGAAAATTCAAGAACCTGAATCCCATCCCTATTTCTGGCTTCATCCCGGAGGGTTCGCATAATCTCGGTTCCAGTGATATCTGCAGCAACATGATCTCTCTTCCTGGACATCCCTCCGAGGTGAAAGACTTTGAGATTCCCATCCGGTCTCTTGTCAAACATGACTCCCAAGCCTTCTAACCATTGCATAACCGAAGGAGCCTGAGTTACGAGGGTATAGACCAGCTGAGGAATGTTTTTAAAGTGTCCGCCTCCAATGGTATCGAGGTAATGGTAATACGGAGAATCTTTCCTGGGTTGTGAAACCGCCTGAATCCCGCCCTCCGCCATCATCGTATTGGCATCACCATGCCTAAGTTTTGTGGCAATGAGGACTCTGGCTCCGTTTTCCTGAGCCAGAAGCGCTGCTGCTGTCCCAGCACCACCACCTCCGATGATGAGGACATCGGTCTCGTAAGCGATCTTTGAAAGATCAATTCGATCAGGATCAATCCGGCTCCACGATTCCAGGATCTCGCAGATCTCAAGTGGAATAGAATAGCCTTTGCTTGGTCCAACCTTCAATTCCTGTAACGATCCCTCCTTATAGGAGGGATGGAACTGCTTCAGACGGTTCTCTTTTTCGGCGAGGCTAAGCCTTGGATATTCCCATCCTTGCCTCTTCTTTTCGAGGCGCAAGGGCCGGGTCTCCTCCACTTGCTTGATCAGTGGCTCCAATTCAGAAGGATATGCCATTGAAGTCTGTTAGGAAAGAGAAAAGATGATCGTTCAAAAAGGCGGTAGTGCCAAAAAACTTTAGTCACTTTAGCTCACTTTATTTAATGAACCTTCTTCTCGTAGCCTTTCCAATATCGGTCTCTCAACTCCTTTTTCTGAATCTTCCCAGAACCGGTCTTCGGAAGTGCTTCAATGAAGTCGATCGATTTGGGAGCTTTATAGTGGGCAATCCGATCTTTGCAAAACCGGATGATCTCCTGCTCAGTGGCTGTCTGTCCCTGTTTCAGCACAACAATACCTTTAACCGCTTCGCCCCATTTTTCATCGGGTACACCAACCACAGCACATTCCAGGATGGCAGGATGCATGTAGAGGACATTCTCCACTTCGGTCGAATAGACATTCTCCCCGCCGGTGAGGATCATATCCTTCTTCCGATCAACGATGGTCACATATCCCTCCTCATCCATGACGGCCATATCTCCTGTATAGAGCCATCCATTTTTGATCGCTTTAGCTGTTTCTTCTGGAAGTCTCCAGTAGCCCCTGGTCACAATATCACCACGTACGATGATCTCACCCACTTCCTTCTCATCCTTTTTGATCTCCTCTCCCCGATCGTTGACCACCTTCAGTTCAACTCCGATAAACTCCCTTCCCGTCTTCGACTTGAACCGGAGCTGTTCCGTCTCATCGAGCTTTTTTAAATGGCCTTTCAGAAGGGAAAGGGTCAGATAGGGACTCGTCTCCGTCATTCCATAAGTCTGGATGTAGTCACATTTGAAGGTCTGAACGATCTTCTTCACGACTTCAGGGGCAATGGGTGCCCCTCCACTTAAAAGAACCCTCAAACTGCTGTAATCGTATTTTCCCACATCTGGATCATTGACCATGAGATTAAGCATGGTGGGAATGAGATTGGTAAGGGTCACTCTCTCTTTCTCGATCGTTTCAAGGACCGTCTTTGGATCAAACTCTCTCACCAATACATGTGTTCCACCAACCCAGGTGATAGCCCAGGTTGCCCAGGCATCGGCAAGGTGAAACAGAGGAGCTACATGAATCCATACATCCTGATCGGTCAGATGGATCTCTGCGATCGTCCCAAGAGCGTGGGTTGTCACATTTTTGTGCGAGAGCATGACGCCCTTGGGCCGCCCTGTCGTCCCACTGGTGTAATAGATCTGTGCTACGTCCTCATCGTGGATGGATATCTCCGGAGGTGGGCAAGGATCTCCCTTCTCCAAAACTTTTTCGTAGTGTAGGTCTCGGTCTTCCTTGGAGACGATCCCATCTCCTGTCCAGAGAATCTTTTTAATCCCCACGATTTTCTCACGAATCGGGTCAACCTGCTTTTGATAAACCGGATCCAAAATCAAAATCTTCGATTCCGAATCTTGTAAGATAAAGGCGATCTCCCCTGGTGAAAGTCTGGTGTTGATGGGAACGGAGATGGCTCCGATCTGTGCTATTCCGTAATAGACCTCTAAAAAATAGTGGCAGTTGGGAAGAAGGACAGCTACCTTATCATCTTTCTCTATGCCAAAACCCTTTAAAAGATGGGAGAGTCGGTTAATGCGCTGATGGAACTCTTGATAAGTCCATCGCCTTCCTCCGCAGACAATAGCCTCTTTTTGAGGAAATAATTTACTCGCTTTTTTTAAGGTCTCTGTTAGGATCATCTCTTGGGCAATCCTCCATTAGCAATATTTCGTGATGGACTCGGTCACCTTCGAAGGATGAAAATACCCCAAAGGGTTGGTTTAGGGTTACGGCGACGAGCCCCATTTCGTCATTCGGTAACGGTTACGTTAGAAAAATTAAATAGGTGAGACGTAGCCTTTTAACACGATACAGGCCCCGAACCTATATGGTACAGAGTGGGCTTACCGTCGCCCTTAAACGAAACCCTTATTTTTAAGCCACTACTCCCCTTCGCTTTTGGTCAAATCTTCAAACCGAATATCAAGGCCTAAGACCCCTTTAATCTCTCCCATCTCATTTCGGATGGGTCCGGAAAGGGTGATACAGAGAGCTCCGGTATGCTTTGAAGAATAGAGGTTGGTGACATGGATCTTGCCATCTCTTAACGGTTCAATGAACCAGGGTCGATCCGAGTAGTCTTCTCCTATAGGCACATTGGCAAACTTTGCCTGATCCACGGGTTGACAGATGGTTCGAGTAACCTTCTTCCCCTGGATATCCACCACATAGACATATTGCAAATAGGGATACTCATCAATGAGGAACTGCAAGACCTGCTCCATTTGCTCAGGATTCATGGTTCGCATTCTCGGATCTTCAATCACACGTTCAATGATATGGTAAGCCATCTCATGGGCCCTTGCCTTGAGCATATCAAATTCGGAGACAAATATCTCAGGCAGGTATTTGCGGGTTACTTTCTCCATCTCCTGATCGGAGATGGCGGTTGTTCTGCCCTCTTCATACTGTTTGGTTACCCAGCGATTGATCTTAGCCACTCCAGGATGGGTCTTTTCAATTCGATCTTTCCCAGTCAATGCAAAATGGGAGTTGATCCACTGGGCAATGCCTGCCAGCCCAGATTTGTCATTGATCGAGATGGAGATGGGCCGATTCAGGATCTTGGCTGTATTGAAGATATTATAGATCTCTTCGTTCTTCAAAATCCCATCCGCATGAATTCCCGCGCTGGTCGCATTGAAGTTCGCTCCGACAAAGGGCGTGCTGGGCGGAATCTGAAAACCGATATTCCGTTCTAAATAATTTCTGATCTCGGTGATCATTGTCGTATCAACGCCATTGTTATGTCCCACGAGGCTGATATACTCGATGACCAATCCCTCAAGTGGCGCATTGCCTGTTCTTTCTCCAAAACCTAAAAGCGTTCCGTTGGCTGCCGAGCAACCATAGAGCCAGGCTGTGGTCGCATTGATCAATCCCTTATAAAAGTCGTTGTGGCCATGCCATTCGAGACACTCCGAAGGGACTCCTGCATCATCAATCATCGCCCGGATAATCTTGGGCACGCATCGCGGAAGGGCTGCTCCTGGATAGGTGACGCCGTATCCCAAAGTGTCGCAGAGCCGAATTTTGACAGGAAGCTTATACTCCTCAGAAAGGCGCATGATGTCTTGGGCAAAGGGAACGCAGAACCCATAGATGTCTGCACGGGTGACATCTTCAAAATGGCATCGCGGGATGATCCCTAAATCGAGGGCAGCCGATACGATCGAGAGATACTCTCTCAACACAACCCTTCGGTTCTTCCTCAATTTTAAAAAGATGTGATAATCTGAGACCGAAGTCAGAATACCTGTCTCTTTCAGGCCCATCTCTTTGACCAGCTTGAAATCCTCTTTGACCGCACGAATCCATCCGGTGATCTCAGGATACCGGTAATTCTTTTCCTGGCACCTTCGGACCGCTTCCTTGTCCTTTTCGCTATAGAGGAAGAATTCGCACTGCCGAATCACCCCATTGGCGCCTCCCAATTTATGGAGCATCTCATAGAGATTAACAATCTGCTCCACAGTATAGGGAGGTCTGGCCTGCTGGCCGTCCCGAAATGTGGTATCCGTGATGAAGATCTCCTCTGGAGGATCGATGAAGACAAACCGATTGTCGAACTCGATCCGACAGACTTCATCGTAAGGGAAAATATGCCGGTAGAGATTGGGTTCCTGAATGTCGAGAAGCGGAAATGGAATCGTTGCTGCCTTGCTCTGAAATGCCTTCTTCTTTTTTGCAATCGCCATGCTTCCTCCCTTTCCGAAGAAAACTTAAACCTTCAATCTAATCCACAATTCATCCAACTGTTTCCCATCCACTTTGGAAGGGGCGTCGGTCATCAGGCAGGTTCCCTTTTGGGTCTTTGGAAAAGCAATCACATCCCGGATCGACTCCGAATGGCTAAGAATCATCGCAAGCCGATCAAACCCGAAAGCAATACCTCCATGAGGGGGCGTTCCATATTCGAGGGCCTCCAGTAAAAATCCAAATCTATCTTTAGCCTCCTTCTCATCCATTCCCAACTTCTCAAAGAGAAGGGACTGCACTTCTTTGATGTGATTCCGGATACTTCCACCACCGATTTCAGAACCATTTAAAACGAGATCGTATGCCTTGGCTTTCACCTCTGCGGGGCAGTGCTTCAATTTGGGGATATCCTCATCTTTGGGAGCGGTAAAAGGGTGGTGAACGGCAACGTATCGCTTCTCTGTTTCGTCATACTCCAAAAGGGGAAAATCGAGAATCCATACAAACCGATATTCTTCTTCGGGGATAAGTCCTAATCTCTTGCCAAGATGGAGGCGGAGATTGGCCAGAGATTGATTGACAACTTTTGAAGAACCAGCAATGAAGAGGAGGAGATCACCCTCAGAGGCCTCCATCACCCTCTCGATCGCCTTCCTCTCTTCATCGGTGATCGATCTCTGTATCGCCGACTGCCACTCCCCCTTCCCTACTCTGGCAGAGATCAATCCCTTGGCTCCATAGTCATAGACAAACCGGGTCAGATCATCGATCTCTTTTCGTGAGAAGGTCGCTCCTCCTTTGACATTGATGGCTTTGATGATCCCTCCTCCGCTCAGTGCTTCCTGAAACACCTTAAAGGTTGAACCGCTTAGAATCTTTGATAGATCTCTCAACTCCAAGCCAAATCGGATATCTGGCTTATCCAGGCCATACCGATCCATGGCTTCGTCATAGCTCAATACCGGGAACGGAGTTTTAAGCTTGATCCCCAAGACCTTATCAAAAAGGTGAGCCATCAACCCTTCCATCGTCCTTTGGATATCCTCAACCGTCACAAAGGACATCTCCACATCGATCTGTGTAAACTCGGGTTGTCGGTCTGATCGGAGGTCCTCATCCCGGAAACAACGAACGATCTGAAAGTACCGATCATAACCGGCCACCATCAGGATCTGTTTGAAGAGCTGAGGCGATTGTGGCAGCGCATAAAAATGTCCTGGGCTGAGACGGCTCGGAACGAGAAAGTCCCTTGCCCCTTCAGGAGTGGACTTGGTGAGCATTGGTGTCTCAACCTCTAAAAATCCAAGACCGTCAAAGTAGTTTCGCACCTCTTTCGCCAAACGGTGCCGTAAGATCAGATTACTCTGCAAACTCGGTTTTCGCAAATCGAGGTAACGATACTTGAGACGGGTATTTTCCTCCACCTTCTCTTCATCTTCGATGAGAAATGGAGGCGTTCTGGAGACATTTAGAATCTTAATCTCCTTAGCAATGACCTCAATCTCTCCAGTGGCCAATTTGGGATTCGCTGTCCCCTCAGGTCTTAGAACGACCTCTCCCCTGATTCCAACGACATACTCATTCCGAAGGCTCTGTGCCTTCTCATGAGCTTCGTGGTTCGATTCAGGATTAAAGACAACCTGAACAATCCCATACCGGTCCCGAACCTCAATGAAGATGAGCCCCCCGAGATCCCTTCTTCGTTGAATCCATCCCATGAGGGTCACTTCTCGACCCTTATCCTCTTTTCGAAGATTTCCGCAGTAATCCGTCCTTTTCCAGTCCCCTAAAAGATCGATCATTGTATTAGTCCCATCGTCTCATAATCGTATAGTCGAATCGTCCCATAATCTAATCGTTCTCCCTTTGACTATGAAACGATGCGACTCAAAGATTATCTGACTATCGCAATATATTAACTGAATCTCCTTTGGGGGTCAAGGAGTTACCAAACTCTGCAGATAAATCCTCTTAGGTATTCTCCTTCGGGGTGGGATAAATGGATGGGATGGTCGATCGGATGGCCTCGTCTGGCTAAGAGTTGAACCTTTCTCTTTGCATCCACAGCCGCTGAGAAGATGATCTTCTGGAAAAGATCCCAGTCCATGTAATGAGAACAAGAAAAGGTCAAGAGAAGCCCACCCTCTTTTAAAAGACGAAATGCCTGCAGATTCAGATCTTTATACCCTCTTGAAGCATGCACAAGGTGAGCTCTCTTCTTTACAAAAGGAGGGGGATCGAGGATAACGATATCAAAATCGGGCTCCAAACCTCTCATCACTTCAAAAACATCCCCTCGGATGGGATGGATAGGGATCTTACGTAATTGATTGAGGGAAACATGGTCTTTTGCCCTTTCCAGGGCCTCATCTGAGGAATCAACCAGAGTAATCTCCTGGGCTCCTCCAATCCCTGCATGGACGGAAAAACCTCCCGTATAACAGAAGCAGTCCAATACGCTCTTCCCTTTAGAAACCTTCTGTAGGAAAAACCGGTTCTCCCGCTGATCTAAATAAAAGCCGGTCTTCTGTCCCTCCTCCACATCCACTCTGAACCGACATCCATACTCCTCAATCTCAACCGGTTTGAGAATCGCATCCCCGTAAAGAAGACCTTTGGTTTCGGACAACCCCTCCTCCTTCCGGGTAGAAACATCGCTCCGTTCGTAGATACTTTTCGGACAAAAAATCTTTACCAGATTGTCGATCAAAAGGCCTTTTAGCCGTTCCATCCCCGCTGTCAGACATTGGAGCACAAATATCTCTCCATAACGATCAACGATCAACCCTGGAAGAAAATCTCCCTCTGCATTGATGAGCCGATAAGCATTCGTCTTTCCTTTGAGCCTCTCTTCTCTCAGTGCCTTTGCCTGTAGCAAACGCTCTCTGAAGAAAGATGAATCCAGCACCTCTCTCTCACGAGTTAGTATGCGAAGAATGATCTGGGAATGGGGATTGAAATGGCCCATCCCCAAAAAGTTTCCATCTCCAGAGTAGACCTCTGCAATTGCTCCAGGCGAAATATCTCCTTCTGTTCTTGACACCGCCCCCGAAAAAACCCAGGGATGACCTCTGAGCAGGGGCTTTTCCTTTCCTTTCTCAAGGGTGATCTTTGGCAATCTTTTCATCTTGTCCGCCTATAAAAATAACCAAATCCAAAGCACCAATGATCAAATAATAACCAAGATCCAATAACCAAAATTATAAGAAACGAATTGTAAAATTTGGGTGATTGGAGTTTAACAATTAGTGATTATTTGGTATTTTGAATTTGGTGATTCGAATTTTAACGGTCTATCTCGAACCAAGAAGACCACAGGCTTTGCCCCTGGGGCTCCATCTCGATCAACAGTACCTAAACAGTATAAAATGATATTGGAGAGGATGGGCTACGGTTTTCTCTGGATCGCTTTCTCTATTACAGCACCAAGAAACTCGGCATAGGTCATTCCCCGAACACGGATAGCCCTGGCCATGCCAGAGGGTGGAGAAATGTCCGGATTGGGATTTACCTCTAAGACATAGATCTTTCCGTCCCGATCAATACGCATATCCACGCGGGCATAATCCCGGCATCCGAAGAGTTTAAAGACTTTAATAGCAAGATGCTCTACCCTCTTCTGCATGACCCATTCCAAGGGGGCAGGACAGACCGGTTTCGACTTCTGGTACTCGATGCTGTCCTGCACCCATTTAGCTTCATAACCGCAAATGCGTGGAATGCCTTCTGGAAATTCGGAGTAATCAATCTCAGAAATGGGGAGAGGTTCAACCTTTCCGTTTGTCTCTAATAGACCCACATTCAGCTCCCTGCCATCAATATACTCCTCCACCAGTGCTGGTTGGCGATATTTTTCGATGACATACCGGATCTGTCGGTTGAGGGATTCGTCATTATGAACCACGCTTTGGTTCGAAATTCCAAGACTTCCATCTTCATGGAGGGGTTTGACGATGATGGGGAAAATATTTCCTTTCAACGATCCAACTTCTCGATCAAATATTTTATACCGGGGGGTGAGGACACCCTGGGAGGTAAGGATATCCTTCACCTTCCCTTTATCCTGACATAGCCCAAGTGTCAGAGCAGAAGACCCCGTATAGGGAATCCGTAACAGATCGAGCAGGGCGGGAATGTTCATCTCGAGGCTTGCATCGCCATAGACGCTCTCACAGAGGTTGAAGACGACATCCGGCCGAATCTCTTTTAACCAATGGATGACCGAATCGATCTCATGGCGCACGGCCATGACATGAAACTCATGTCCGAGGGAGCAGATCCCTTCTTCAATGGCGCCGATCTCTTCCTGCACAGCCTCCTCTGCCAAGATGTCCTTCGCCTCTCCCTTCTCAAGCCTCTCAAAGAGGTTGTAGAGCACACCTACTTTTAGCTTAGATCCTTCCATCTCCGCCCTCCCTTGATCCCTAAACCCAGCACGGTCAGGGATGAGCCATCACCTTCTTGGCAGCGACTTTCTCTTCGCTACCGGTCTTCACCTTCTTGAACTCGATGATATTCGGTTCCGGATATTCGTAGAGCTTGCCCTCATAATTTCTCAAGACCATCTTCCCTTTTGCTCTGGAAACCAAGTAGTTTGGCTCCAGAGGGATCTTTCCTCCTCCCCCTGGTGCGTCCACCACAAAGGTTGGAATCGCATAACCCGTGGTGTGGCCTCGAAGCTTTTCGATGATCTGAATCCCCGCGGCAACAGAGGTTCTGAAATGTTCTGTGCCCATAGCTAAATCGCACTGGTAGATATAATAGGGCCGGATCCGGATCTTCAGAAGTTCATGAACCAGCTTTTTCATGATGGGGGCTTTATCATTGATTCCCTTAAGGAGAACCGTCTGGCTTCCCAGGGGAATGCCTCCGTCTGCCAGGTCATTGCAGGCTCGTCTCACCGCATCCGTGATCTCTTTGGGATGCGTAAAATGGATCGACATCATCAGGGGATGATATTTCTTGAGCATCTTCACCAGTCCAGTTGTAATCCTCTGGGGAAGCGAAACCGGAACCCTTGTTCCAATCCGGAGGAGCTCAATATGAGGAATTGCCCTCAACCGGCTTAAAAACTCCTCGATCCTCTCATTCTCGAGCAGGAGGGGATCCCCTCCTGAGAGAAGGACATCCCGGATCTTTCGGTTTTTCTTCAGGTATTTGAGAACCTCTTCAAAATTCCCCTCTGTGATTGACCGTTCCGTACTTCCGACCAGGCGCCTCCGAGTACAGTATCGGCAATAGACGGCACATTGATCTGTAATCAGCAGAAGGACTCGATCCGGATACCGATGCACAAGCCCAGGCACTGGAGAATCCTTATCCTCTCCGCAGGGATCGACCATATCGCACTTGGAGAGGTGGAGTTCTTCAATCCGTGGGATGGCCTGTCTTCGTATCGGACAGTTTGGATTGATTGGATCCATCAAGCTGAGAAAATAAGGGGTGACGGCCAGGGCCAGTCTCCCTTTCGAATGCCTGATCCCCTCGATCTCCTCCGGAGTCAATTGGAGGATCTCTTTTAGCTGATCCAGTGTCATGATTCGATGACGGAGCTGCCATCTCCAGTCATTCCACTCCCTCTCTGTCACCTCCTTCCAATAGGGAGGGATGGTCTCTTTGGTCTCAATGACGATCTTCTCTTCTTCAGAGGTTTGAAATAGTTTAAGTTGTAATGGTCTCTCGATCCTTCGAATAAGCGGGACAGATAAATCAGAGTCTGAAGCAGGCTCCATTTTCACTCCTTCCCGCATCCCTGCTCATGGGATTCAACCCCTTCGCAAATAAAAAAGGAGATATCATAATGGATACCTCCCCCTCTAACACAAAGGAATCGCCCTTTGTCCTCGAAAGCAGGCATGCACCTTTTCTTTTTTTTCCGTTGATAGCCGATAATCTTGATCTCTCCTCTTTTAAGATTCATCTGTTGGCGTCCACTCTCAAAGAAGCGGGCGCCAACATCTGACCAATCCTCTTTGCCCTTTCGGGCGAACAATATCCCCCTATTACTTCTTGGGGGTTTCGGCTGGTTTTGTTTCAGCAGGTATCTCTGCTGGCTTCTCGGCCGGAGGCGCTTCAGCAGGCTTGGCCTCTGGAGGTTCCGGTGCCTCTTTGACCGCTGGTTTCTCCGGTTCCTTCGCTTTACATCCGATTCCCATAGCGGCAAGATTGATGACCAGAACCAGTGCAAAAAAGAGTAATATCCACTTCCTCATCTGTCTTCACCTCCTTTCTGATTGAAGTCGGGAAGTTTCCCCCCTTTTTACGGATGAAGAACTCCTGATTTCGTCAGAGGGGAACATCTCCTGGATCACTTTCTTCAACAGTCGTGGCTCAACAGGTTTTTTCAGGATGCGACGGATACCGATCTGTCTGAGACGGAGGGCGAGATCATCGGTGATCTGAGGACTCATCAGGATGAAACGTTTGTTCCACTTCTTTAAGAGAGGAAGCCATCTCTCAAAACCTTCCATCTCCAAGTCAGCCAGGATCATTCCTCTCTTAATATCCTTCTGTCTTCTCTCTAATTCAGAAATATCTTCGATCTCCTCCACTTGGAACCCATACTTCTTCAAAATCTTATTTAGACTGAGCCGCAAAAATTCATCCCTATCGAGAATGAATGCCCATCTTGCCTTTTCTTCCATAAAGATAATTTAGTATCAATTTTCGTGCCAAATATTATCT
The DNA here is from genome assembly GCA_937124575.1 of uncultured Pseudomonadota bacterium. GTDB lineage: Bacteria > Desulfobacterota > BSN033 > BSN033 > UBA1163 > RBG-16-49-23. The sequence goes on from CAKZKY010000413.1 coordinate 14,212, forward strand.
CGAATCCAAAAAATCATGATTAAAAAACTTAATAAAATCAATATGTTTCAGCCTATTCCCTTCGTAAATTCTGCTATACAAATTTCATTTAATGGGGGTTGATGAAAAAATGGCATACTCTTCTCAGCCCAAGTATGACAAAATGGCATTGTATTACCGTTAATTCACTAAAACTATGACTTCTTGTCTTGTTCCATTGATTTAGACTTTGTGACTGTACTGCCCTGAATCTCTTCAATCTTTCTATGGATCGTTCTCACGTTGATCCCTAATAATTTGGCAGCCTTCAACTTATTTCCTCGGGTTGCCTTCAATGTCTGGATCAACATCTCCCTCTCCACTTCCTCAAGAGGTGTTCCAATCTTAAAAGGAACCACCTCCCGCTCTTCTTTAAAATCTCTTATCTCCTGAGGAAGGTGCTGAATGTCTAAGACTTCTGGACTATGGATGACCAGTGCAGATTCAATCGTATTTTCCAGCTCCCTGACATTCCCACTCCAACCATAATCCATCAGGAGGTTCATGGCCCTCTGAGATACGCCCTTTGTCTTCATCCCATATTTCTTGCTGAATTTTTCAACGAAAAATTGGACTAAGAACGGAATATCCTCTTTTCGTTCCCGCAAAGGCGGCAGTTTGATATTGACCACATTGAGGCGATAATAGAGATCCTCCCGGAAGCTTCCATTCTTCACCTCTTCCTGAAGATCTCGATTGCTTGCCGCAATGATCCTGATATTGACTTTGAGTGTCTTATTTCCTCCCACTCTCTCGAATTCGCCCTCCTGAAGGACCCTCAGTAGTTTGATCTGTGTGGAAAGGGGAATATCCTCCACCTCGTCCAAAAAAAGGGTTCCCTGATGGGCCATCTCAAATCTCCCTTTCCGGGAGGCAATCGCACCGGTGAAGGCTCCCTTTTCGTGGCCAAAGAGTTCGCTCTCAATGATTCCCTCGCTCAAGGAAGCACAGCTTACTTTGATGAAGGGCATGCCTGCCCGAGGACTGTTGTAATGGATCGCATTGGCGATTAACTCCTTGCCGGTGCCGCTTTCACCGATGATAAGGACTGAACTGTCATAGAGTGCGATGTGACGGATCAGTTCGAAAATCCTAACCATCTTTTCACTTCTCCCAATGATATTCTTAAATTGGAACTTATCTTCTAATTGAGAGCGTAGGTCTCGGTTTTGAAGGATCAGGGTCTGCTTCTCCAAGGCCCTCTCTGCCAACAGGGAGAGGACTCTGGGGTTGATCGGTTTTTCAATAAAATCGAAGGCCCCGAGCTTCATCGCCTGAACAGCCTTCTCAATCGTGCCTTGGGCAGAGATGACGATCACTTCGGTCTCTGGTCTCAGCGATTTGACAGCCTCAAGAAGCTCGAGGCCATCCATTTTGGGCATCACCACATCCGTAATCACCAGATCGACCATCTCCTGACGAAAGAGCTGCAGCCCTTCCTTTCCGTTCGACGCAAGAAGAGAGGTATAACCTTTCTTTTTGAAGAGAAGACGGAGGCTCTCCCCCACTCGAGGATCATCTTCCACAATGAGGATAGCTTTTTTATCCATAACTCCTTAAAAAGTTCGGAGTTATTAGTTCGGAGTTCGGAGAAATGCTAAACCCACAAGGCAAATTTTCTTTGATTCGATTGATTACTCCGAACTACGAACACCGAACTCCGAGCTTAACTTCGATTAAGCGGAAGCCTTATCCTGAAGGTAGCCCCTCGATTCACCTCGCTCTTCACAGTGATCTCTCCGTGATGGTCGGAGATGATCTTCTTGGCGATCGAAAGCCCAAGACCCGAACCGGTAGGTTTCGTGCTGAACATAAAATCAAAAATCTTAGGGAGATGCTCCTTCGAAATCCCCACCCCATTGTCCTGGATGATGATGAATACATTCTTCTTCGACCCACGAGTGGTAAGATGGATCTCTCCTCTTTCAGAAACGGCTTGAATGCTATTAATGAGGAGGTTGGAAACGGCCAGATTGATCTGACTGACGTCAATCTTCACCAGAGGCAGATTCTTCTGAAAATGGACCTCTAGCCGGGCATTCTTCATCTGAGCATCCGGCCTCAGCAAGTGGGCAATCGAATCCAGCACCTCATTCAACTGAACCCACTCAAATCTAAGGGGTGGGAGACGGTTGAAATCCAGAAACTCTTTCAGATTATTCTCAAGGCGAAGGGTCTCATAGCTGATGAAGTTAAGAAGGGATTGAATCTCCTCCTTCTGGGCGAGATGGATCTCCTCTCTCAGCTCATCCCTCAATAGCTCAATATTGATGTTAAGGGAACTGAGAGGGTTTCGAATCTCATGGGCCATCCATCGGGCCAACATGCCGATCGTAGAGAGGTCTTTGCTCTGGCTGATCTCCCGTGAGAGCAACCCCTTTTCCGTGATATCCGCAAACGTGGCCAAACATCCGATGAAGACATCTTGTTGATCAAAGACAGGATAGAAACTGCACCGAACAAGCTGTGCCTCTCCTTCAGAGGTCGTCTGGCCGTGAATAGCCAATTCAATATCGTGATGGCTCTCTCTCTTTTCATAAACGGCGTTGAACTGTCTCCGGATCGTCTTATAAGGGATGACCCGATCGAATCGTTTGCCCAACGCCCTTTTTTCCTTGACCTTGAAAAACTCCACAGCTACCGGATTAAAGACCTGGATTCGGCCTCGTTCATCGGCAAATACGACTGCCTCCTTCAGATGATTCAAAATCGTCTCAAAGAGATCGGGATCGGGTGGGTTGATCTTCATCCATTACCCTGCCATTCCATATCGCTCAAGGGCGTGATGGAAAATGGTCTTAACCAAACGGTTGTATTCCCAGCCCATCCGTCCAGCCATGATGGGAAGATCGCCATAAACAGGAGAGAGACCGGGCAGAGGATTGATCTCCAGAAAGTATGGAATTCCGTCCTTCCCGATGCGGATATCCACACGGGATACATCTCGGCAATCCAGGGCTCGATAGGCTTTCATCGCCACTGCCTCAATCTCCTTTAATAAATGGTTGGAAATCGGAGGAGGGCAATGGTAACGCACCTTCTCCTCCCATTCTCGCTTCACCTCAAGAGAATAGATCGCTTCATCCGGAGGACTTCCCTTCACCTCGATCTGCATCACTCCAAGGACAATGGGCTCCGAATTGCCTAAAATCCCAACCGTGAATTCAGGACCACTCACAAATTCTTCAACCAAAACCGGAGGCCCATAAGTTTCCAGAAGCCATTTCACCTTTTTGTTCAAAGTGGTCGGGTCTGAGATCTTCGAATCGAGCCGAACCCCCTTGCTCGATCCTTCGTAACATAATTTAACGAAAAGGGGATAACGAAGACCGAGGTTGTTAAGATCTTCCATCCTCTCCACCTTCTTAAAACCAGGTGTGGGCACCCCTTCGCTCCTTACAACCCTTTTCGCCATCGCCTTATCCAGAGTGAGCGCCAGTGTGAGAGGATCGGATCCGGTATAAGGAATATTCAGAAACTCGAGGAGGGCAGGAATGTGGGCTTCTCTGTTTCGACCACCCACTCCTTCGGCAATATTGAAGACGATATCAAGCGGAGTTGTTCTCAATCGCTCGATCAGACCTACACCTCCGCCCAGCTTGAATACTTCATGCCCATCGCTTTCAAGGACTTGACGGATGGCGTCGATCGTCTCTTCCGCATCAAACTCTTCCAGAGCATCGATCGGTTGATCATCCCGATGTTTAAAGTCTTTCTTTAAATTGTAAGTGATCCCGACTTTTAACTTCATTCGAACAAAAATAGTCGCCTTTTTGATTCTGTATATCTCTGTTTCGTTTCTTTGTCAACATCGATTCTCTTTTGGCTTTAATTTTTTGAACCGCTATTGATGTTCGGAAATGTAACGGAACGCCGGATTGATAATTCGTGCCTCCTCCCCTCTCCTCCATTTGGGGGGAGAGGGGAGGGGAAAAAGTTGAATAAGGAGGCATTTGGTTTCGTTGTCTTTGCGAAATTCATTCAATGGTCTCAATGTTTCGGAAGACCATCTTTTATGTTACATTACATCCGTTAGTCGTTTCTAAGAAGGGATGGAAATTAGAATGGGAATCCGGCGGGAAGAACTTTTCGAGTCCTTAGGTAGTTTAAGAAAAGGGATTCTCCGCATCATCGGAATAATCGTCCTTCTCGGCATCATCCTCTTTCCATTTTCAAAGACACTGCTCCGCCATCTTCATCGTTCCCTCCAGGAAGATCTCGTTGCCTTTGGTATCCCCGAAGCCTTTTTCTCCCTTCTCAAGTTGACGCTCTTTTCCAGCCTCTTCCTATCTGTACCAGTCATCTTCTTCTACCTCTGGAAAGCCTTCTCACCCCTCTTCCAGAAAAGAGGGCTGGAATCCTCATTTCTCGTTCCTCTAACCGCCATCCTCCTTTTCTATGCCGGAGCAGCCTTCTGTTACTTCATCACCCTTCCCTTTGGCATCCAGTTCCTCATGGGATATCAATCAGCCACGATCAAACCCATGATCTCCGTGGCGAAATACATCTCCTTCTGTGTGATGTTCATCTTCGCCTTTGGTCTGGTTTTCGAACTACCCCTCATCCTGGCCCTGTTAAGTTATATCCGTGTGGTCAATGCCTCGTTTCTGACTCGAAACCGCAGGTATGCGATTCTGATCATGGCCATCCTCTCGGCAATACTCACCCCCACTCCAGACGTCTTCAATATGGCCTTGATGGGAGGACCCCTCTATATCCTTTTTGAGATTGGGGTTCTTCTGGTCAAAATCGTTGAACGAAGAAGGTCTGCCGATGATGGGATCTCCTCATCAACCCGATAGCTATAGAAAACAGAAGGGAGGCATACCTAATCGATATGCCTCCCTGGTATAATGATCACAGTGTGTGATCTAGGTTAAAGGTTAGTCGTCGTAGCTTTCTTTCTTTTTGCTACTTTTTC
>CAKZKY010000414.1 GCA_937124575.1 uncultured Pseudomonadota bacterium
GAAAAGAGAGGTGATGTTTATGAAAAAAAGGGTTCTCTTTTTCATAGGGATTGTTCTATTCATATTTTTTACATTTGACTTCTCCATAGCCCAGGTAATCCGGCCCAAAGCCCGTGGAACTCCAAGCCAGGGCTCCACCATTGATCAGGCTCAGAAGGAAGACGCCATGGGCCCTAAGGCGAGAGTAGCGGTCACAAGATTCGAGAATAAGTCTGCAAAGGGAGGCGGGGAGATAGGTACGGGAATGAGCGAGATGTTAGCCAACGGCCTCTTTGCCACCAACCGCTTCATTGTCCTTGAGCGGGAGGCCATAGGCGATGTCCTCATGGAACAGGATTTTGGAGCGTCCGGTCGTGTGAAGCAGGAGACTGCACCGACGATCGGTGAGATCGAGGGAGCCGATCTCCTCATTATGGGAACGATTACAGAATTCGAACCCGGGACATCAGGTGCAGGAGGTGAAAAGGAGAGTTCCTTTAAATTGCCTGGACGTGTTAGAAGGGACGTAGGTGATGTCCTCGGGTCTGTAAGGGTTGGAGGGGGAGTTAGAAAATCCCATATTGCACTTGTTGTTAAAGTCGTGGATGCGAAAACCGGAAGGAGGTTGGCTTCAGAACAAGTCGAAGGGACAGCAACGGATATTGAAGGAATGAGTGGACTGTCAGGAGGCGTACTTTCAGGTTCTTTTTCAGGATATTCAAAGACTCCGATGGAAAAGGCCATTCGAATATGTATTGATGAAGCCGTTAAACTCATTCTCGCCAAAACACCTGAAAGATATTTCAGGGGTTCAGTAACACCAGAGCCTCAATCGCCACCTCCTCCTTCTAGGTCAGTTTCCCCGGCACCTAATATTGCGCCCTCTTTTCAGGCACCTTCGCAAACATCCGCACCTCCTGCTCGGGTGATGTTTGTGAAATGGCCTCAGGTCAGCCTCCGTGATGGACCCGGAACCAATTTTAAGGCAACCATTCAGGTTCAAAAGGGGACTGCCTTGGAGGTCGTTGAGGAAAAGGGCAATTGGTATCGGGTCAGACTCGAAGATGGCCAGGAGGGCTGGGTTGGTAAGGCAACTGTATCAGAAAGCCCTTGAAACAATGAAGTAGGGGCGGCCCTCTGTGCCTGCGCACCCTGCCTTCGCCGAAGCGGCTACGCGCAGGCAGGCGAAGTGCTTCGGCACACAGGTGTGACCGCCCATTCTAAAAGTTTAGTTTTTTTCTTTAAAAAAAGCATTTGGAGAGAGAAAAATGAAGATAAGGAGCCGAATCAGAGTAAAGAGGTTTTTCATCTTTTTCCTTCCTTTCATTATATTTTTTGAGAACCCGTCTATACTTACTGCTCAACAGCACGGAGATCTTGTTCGGATTCAAGGCGAAGAAAAAATCTACCTGATCCAAAGCGGACAGAGACGTGCCATTGCTACTGAAGAGGTTTTCAAACAGATGGGATTTAAAATGGAGGATGTAAAGGAGCTCGATGCTCAGACCATCATGAGTTTCCCTGAAGGGCCTCCTCTCTGGTCAAAGGAGAGGATTGCTCCCTATCCTGAGGGGACCTTAATCAGACTAAAGGGCAAAGCTCAAGCCTACGTAATCAGAGGCGGGAGAAAGTGTTACATCCCGGACCCCGAGACATTTCAGGCTTATGGTTTTCAATGGGATCAGGTCATAGAGGTAGACCAATCCACCTTTAATAAAATCGCTACTGGTATTCCCATTGCTTCTGTAAAGCCTTCCTATCAATATGGTCAGCCAGGAATGCCTCCCCCGGCTTACCCAGGTGCACCGACTTCTCCTTATCCGTCTCAGCCCTACCCTCCCTCGAGCTATCCGCCTCCACCTTCTCCTCAACCATATCCATATCCTCCTCCAACCGGTCCACCACCTCATTCATATCCGCCCTCCACTGCACCTCCTTACCCACCACCGCCGTCATATCCTCCGTCTGCTCCACCCCCTTCGAAACCATCTTCTCACAATTCACTTACTGATGAGTCTTCGGTTAGCGCATGGGTTCTTAATTTCATAATACAAAGAGAACCCAGCTGGAATCTATCTAATAAGCCAGACTTAGGGAAAAACTATTTAAAAGGGGCCAACGGACATGGGTGTTAAAAAAGTAACTGGCTTTCTGATTGGATTTCTGGTTCTATTTCCCTTATGCAGCCACTCGCAGCCGAGTAAACTTTTTCGAACCATTGGGCCGAGCATTGATCCCCGTGATCTCAGGGTTCTTCAAATCGAGATGACACCTGATCCTGCTCGCGAAGGGCAATTGCTTCGTTTCTATGTAACGATCTCCAACCTTTCTCACTTCTCAGGGTGGGCAAGCGTCTTTATCAAGGACAGGGATGAAGTGATCACTGCTGCTCATGATGTACTTCTTCGGCCGGCGTATAATCGAATCGCTTTCCCCCAGACCGACTACCGGCTTTACCGGTATGAACATTGCTTCATCGTTGAGGTGGATATCGAACGCACGAGAAGACCTGTCGATGTGGTCAAAGAATTTTGTTGCAGGAGAACTGCTTATGGATGGACGCTGGCTCCGATTGCCGTTGGGCCGTTTTTTGTTGAGGATCTGGAAATGTTTCCTGATCCTATCTACCCCGGTCAGGAGGTCTGATTCAGGCTCCTCTTAAGAAATGAGGGGCCGCCGATCCACGCAAACATTCGGATTCAGGATCGTGATCAAGTCGTAGCCCAGTTGACGAATGCGCTCCTCCACCGCGGCTATGCCGAGTATCATTTCCCTCACACACGTTATGCGTTTCAACGATTTGACCATTGCTTCACGGTGTTGGTCGATGTGGAGAGGACACCTTACCGGGTTGATTCAATGAGGGAGTTTTGCGCCAGACCTCTGGGGTGGACCTTAAGGCCATAGCTCGTAACATGTTTTAACCCCTCCGCCCCTCCCCTTAAATTTAAGGGGAGGTCGGGTGGGGTTACTTAACACCCACTCCCCCCTCTTGGATTAAGAGGCGGTGGGGGGGGAATTACCCCCCCTCTTAGGCTAAGAGGGGTTGGGGGGAGTTATAAAGAGTTATGAAATTCCTTCGAAACGACCCAACCTTAAAACATCGCAGACGGGAGTTAAGACGTAATCAGACTGACGCAGAAAAAGCCCTCTGGGCGCATCTGAGAAATAAACAGTTCTATGGAATAAAATTCTTTCGCCAATACAGCATAGGACCTTACGTCCTGGACTTCTACTGCCCGACCCTCAGACTTGCAGTAGAATTGGACGGTGGGCAGCACAATCTGGGCGAGGGTATGCAGCATGATGCAGTTCGTTCAGAATATCTGAAGGCGCAAGGAATTGAGGTAATGCGGTTTTGGAACAATGATGTATTGCTTAATATGGAAGGTGTTCTTGCAGCCCTGGAGCTAAGAATAACTCTCCCTCACCCCCTCTTAAAATAAGAGGGGGAAATAGGGAGGTCCCCCTCTAAAGATGAAAGGGGGAAAGGGAAGTTACCCTCCTCTTACAATAAGAGCGGTTAAGGGGGAGTTAACACGCTCTCCAATCCCCCCCTCTTAAG
>CAKZKY010000415.1 GCA_937124575.1 uncultured Pseudomonadota bacterium
GCTAACTCCTCATTAAGCAGATCCGAAATGAACATATGCCCAGGGGTATGGGTGATGCAGAGATCGGGTTTGGCCTTCATCACAATGGCCTGCGGTGTGACCCCGCATGCCCAGAAGACCGGAATCTCGCCTTTCTGAATCGTCACCGGATCTCCAAAGTCAGGTTTTTTGAGATCTCTAATGCCAATCTTTTTAGGATCACCGATATGAACAGGCGCTCCATGAACTGAAACATAGCGGGACGTGATTTGAACGGCACGACTCACCTTTTCTGCAGGGATGGGTCTCATGGTAACGACCATGGGTCCATAAAAAACGCCAGCAGGTCTGCAAGCAATGTTTGAGATAAACATCGGGACATTCTTCTTCTCTTCGATATGCCGGACAGGAACTTTCGCTCGAAGCAACGCCTCCTCAAAAGAGAAACTGCAACCCAGTAGGAAAGTCACAAAATCGGACTTCCAAATCTCTTTGATCTCCTTGACTGTAGACTCCAATCTGCCTTCCCGATAGATGTTGTAACGAGGGATATCCGTCCGGATATCGGCATCGGAAGATAGAAATTCTGTCCTATACTTTCCTGGCTCCAACACTTCTAAAAGCGGACACGGTTTTGGATTCCTCTGGCAGAAGAGAAGAAAGTCAAATGCGTATTTTTCCGGAAGAATCACCAGATTGGCCTGAGCATAGCCCATGGCCAACCCGGCCGTGGGTTTATCCCACTTTCCTTTTCGTATGAGGCTTCGAATTTCTTTAGGTAAAAGGCGGTCGATATTCTTCATATGGGGATTAATTTAATAGAGAAATACGGTGATTGCAATAGATTCAAGTATTGGATACGAAAACCTCATTTAAAATAAATCTTTAGGGTTGACAAGCACTGTGCCTGTGGTACATTTGGATCGGATATTTCCGAAAAGAGGCCGGTGACATCAAAGAAAGCCAAAAGGAGGTCATGGTGGCAACAGATATTTATGAAAAATTGGCTAAGCACTTAGACAACCTGCCAGCAGGTTTCCCAAGGACTGAGAGTGGTGTGGAAATTCGCATTTTACAAAGACTCTTTACTCCTGAAGATGCCGAGCTGGCTCTTCACCTTACGCTGATCCCTGAGGAGCCTCGCGTGGTTGCCCGTCGCGCCAAGATCCCGATCAATGAGGTGGCTCGGCGATTGGAGGAAATGGAGAAGAAGGGTCTGATCATTGGTATTCCCCGGAAGGACAAACCTTCTTTATATATGGCCCAGCAGGCCGTCGTGGGATTCTGGGAAGCTCAAGTCAACAAGTTAGACCCAGATGTGGTCCATGACGTAGAAGATTATCTGGACACCCTCATGGAGCAAAGCTTTTGGCGAGGGGCGCCCCAAATGCGCACGATCCCTGTGAATAAAAGTATCAATATACAGAATGTTGTTATGCCTTACGAAAGAGTGGAGGAGTTGGTGAGGGGCCACAAAACCTTCGCTGTCTCCAACTGCATTTGTAGACAAGGGAGCCGCCTCATAGGAAAGGGGTGTGACAGACCTGGAGAGAGTTGCCTGCAATTTGACATGGCAGCAGATTCCGTCATACGCAAAGGTAAGGGCCGGGCTATCAGCCTGGAGGAAACCCTAACGATCCTTCAGCAAGCAGAGGAGGCTGGGCTTGTGCTACAGCCTGCCAATGCCAAAAACCCCCTCTTCATTTGCACTTGCTGCGGTTGTTGTTGCGGCGTGCTTCGATCTCTTAAGCGCTACCCCGAACCCGCCAATTTGGTGGCAAGCTCTTTCTGGGTAAGCCTCAATACCGATACCTGCAATGGGTGTGGCCTCTGTATAAAGCGTTGCCATATGGAGGCCCTTCAACTAAATGACAAAAAGGCGGTTCTCAATGTGAACCGGTGTATTGGCTGCGGGCTATGTGTCACCACCTGTCCGACTCATTCCCTTTCTTTGATACGTAGACCAAAGGCAAAGCAGCCTTACGTGCCTAAGAATATTATCGAGACGAATATCAGGGTGGGAAAAGCCCGCGGGAAACTCGGTATGAGCAAACTGATCGGCATGCAGGTCAGGTCAAAGCTCGACCGTCTTTTAGCTCCAAAATAGGTAAGAGAGAGATCCTTTCATCTATCAGATCCTTCTTTTGTTAGGGGAATCCCCTGCAGGAGATTTTTTAAATTCGCTCTTTGCCAGCAGGACGACAGCAACCAGGATCAGACCACCTCCGACGATCCTTGTCGGTCCTATCTTTTCGCCGAGGAAGAGAACGGCAAGGATCACCGTTGTGACAGGTTCAAAGGTCGAAAGGACCGAGGCATTCGTAGGACCAACTCGCTCCAGACCTGCAAAAAAGGCGATGATCGCAATGACCGTAGAGAGAATAGCAATGCCTAACACCCCAGCCCAACCCTGCCATGTTTGTGGCAAGTTTAGACCCTGAACAGCAACTGTCCCACCAAAAACAACACTTGCAGAAATCATTACCACGGTCGAGGAGGATAATACTGGAACCTCCCTCAGAATTCTACTTCCGACAAGAATGTAGGCCGAATAGATGAAAGGTGCGGTCATGGCCAACAAAATTCCGAGAAGCTCTCCCCCACCGCCGAGTCCGATCGTCAGAACCGTGCCAATGATCGCGAAAAAAAGGGCAATGGATTTGATCCAGGTCATTCGCTCTTTAAATAGAAGAACTGAAAAAATGGTAACGATGGCAGGATAAAGATAGAGGAGAATCGCAACCAGGCCTGCTGATGCCATGGTCAATGCCGTGAAATAGCAGAATGACATACCCACATATCCGATCCCTCCCATTAAAATCAGGCCAAGAAGGAATCGGCCTCTCGGAAATGGGATCTTACCGAAGAGAACCCATGGAATCATAATGACAGAGGCAATCGAAAACCTAAAGAAGAGAACACTGATTGGATCTGACCCAGAATGATAAGCCGTCTTTGCAAAAATGGCGATTGCCCCAAAGGCAATCGCCGAAATGATAATTAAGAACATGCCCGTAAATTTACTCCGCTGTATGGATGGGTGCATGGAATTCGATCCTTGAAATGAAAGAACTTTGTCTCCAAGGGAAAGGGCCACCAACATAAAATACAACGGGGTTTAGGCTTCCTGCAAAACCTTTAGAGAGACATCCTCTACAAGGTCCTTGACCTTCTCCTTATAGGCCAGCATGTGAGGTGCAACAAGATGATTCCGAAGCGCATCCAGACTCTCCCATTTCTCAATAACGATGACCATATTCTCATCGAGAACCTGTGGCGGTAAACCAGAGGCAATATCAACTGCTGGAAAATATTCAATACAACCCTTCTCTTCTCTCACTTTTGGAACATTGGCTTTGAAGATCGCAAGAAACTCTGATACTTTTCCAGGCCTTACCCGAACGGATGCAATGACACTGATCATCTTCAGCCTCCCTTCATTCCCTTTTATCTCCCTCTCACTACTATTTATTGATGGCCTTAATCGCCTTCGCATTATCGGCGGTCAGAAAAATGCAGGTCTCCTTTCTGCCTGAGCCGGCAGTGGCGTATATATATTCGATATCGATACCCGCATTGGCGATCTTCTTGGCAACCTTCTGCAGCTCTCCTGGTTTGTCTGATACCTCCACCTCAACCACATCCCTTTCCTCAATGGCCACGCCCAAGGGGGCAAGGGCTTTCTTCGCCTTGGCATTGCTGTTCGTTATCAGCATAAAATAACCGGTCCCTCCCATTCCATAAGCACAGATGGCATTAATATTTACCTTTGCCTCGGCAATGAGGGCTGTCACCTCTGAGAGCAACCCGACCTTATTGGCCATCTCGAAACGGATCTCTTTGACTTTTCTTGCTCTTGCCATAGTCGTTCCCTCCTTTTTATTTATTTTTCCCCATTCTACCTCAGACCTGAAAAAAAGCAATCCTTTGTTGCTGATCATCGGACCAAATCAAGGCATCGGATGGAAGTCAGATTACTCACGTCATTTTATGGAACCACTGCGTTTTTGACCCCAATAGGATTTTTGAACGGATAAAAGGAAACGAGATCCTTATCTTGGATAAATGGCTTACAGGGTGAGATTGAAAATGATAAACTTGTGGTACTTACAACCCCAGAAAGGCTTTTTTGACAATGTCCGATTCCAATAATTCTTTTCCGCTCCCCGTGCGAATGGTTCTGCCGGTTTGCAAAATATATCCCCGATCGGCAATTTCCAGGGCTTCTTTCACGTTCTGTTCAACGAGAAGGATGGTATAACCCTCTTTTTTGAGCAGAGAAATCGTTTTAAAGAGTTCGGTCACCAGCTTTGGCATTAATCCGAGAGAAGGCTCATCAAGCATGAGCAGTTTGGGCCGGATCATTAACCCCCGACCGATGGCTAACATCTGCTGCTCTCCACCACTCAGCGTCTCTCCTTTCTGTCTGCAGCGCTCTTTCAATCTTGGAAAGAGCTGATAGACATGATTCAGGTGATCTCTCACCTCTTCTTCTGAGTCCGTAGTGAACGCACCCAAGAGCAGGTTTTCCTCAACCGTAAGAGGCCCAAAAATCCGTCTTGACTCTGGCACATAGACCAAACCCATTCGGACGATCCTGGCGGTCTGTTCCCTTGTGATCTCTTTGCCATTGAAGATGATACTTCCCGATACTGGACTAACGGTTCCAACAATGGCTTTAAGCGAAGTGCTCTTTCCAGAGCCATTGGCACCCACAATAGCCACCAGCTCTCCAGGGTTGACCTCAAAGGTTACCTCATGGAGGGCTGGAATCCCTTCATAATTAACCTTAATCTTATCCACCTTGAGCATATCTCTCCCCGAGATAGGCCTCGATCACCTTCTCCTGGCGGGCGACCTCAACAGGCGGTCCCTCTGTGATCTTCTTTCCCGCAGACATAACGATCACCCTCTCCGAGATGGTCATAATAAACTCCATCACATGCTCGGTCAAAAAGAGGGTTAAGTTCCTCTCTGTTTTGATCCTCTGAAGAATCTGAATGATCTCTTTGGTCTCAAGCGGGTTGAGTCCGGCAGCCACTTCGTCAAGCATCAGAAGTTTGGGCTTTGTGGCAATGGCTCGGCCCAGTTCAATTCTTTTCTGCAAAGCAATAGGAAGTTCTGTTGGAAGGGCCTTTGCCTCATGGTTGAGCTCCATGAAGTCTAAAATCTCCCAAGCTTCTCTCCGGGCATTCTGCCGATCATTGGTCCGGCAGAATGCTCCGATCATCACATTCTCTTCGACGCTCAGATTGGGCATCATCTTCATGCCCTGGAAGGTTCTGGCAATCCCCACCCGTGTGACCTGGTGAGGAGGCCATCCTGTAATATCGATCCCTTCAAAGAGGATCGTTCCAGAAGTGGGTTTATAATAGCCGGCGATACAGTTAAAGAGTGTGGATTTGCCAGCACCGTTCGGACCGATCAGTCCCAAAACCTCTCCCTGTTCCATTTCAAAGGAGATGTCAGAATTGGCCACCAGGCCACCGAACTCCTTAACAAGATTCTTCACATCGAGCATCATCTCTTTATCTTGACCCCGTTGTTTCATGAAAGATGAAGTAGGGCCTCCTTGTTTGACGAAGTGAGGCTTTGCAGTATTTCGTCAGGACCCTTTTTGTAACAACGGGGTTGACCTCCTCTTGATCACCCGCTCAATAATCCCCCAAATCCCCTTCGGTTCTTTGGCCGCAATAACCATCATGATCACTGCATAAATCATAAAGTCAACTCCCAACCGCTTCTGCGCTCCCAACCATGCCCCAAGGTACATATCCAGAGGGATGAGAAGGCCCGCTCCAATGATGGGGCCCCAGATCGAACCCGCTCCACCGACCATCACGGTCATTGCAATCAGAATCGAAAGATCCAGAGGCATCACAGCGTCAGGATCGATGTAGAGGTAGTAGACCGCCATGAAGCTTCCACCAAGCGCTCCCAAACCTCCGGTGATGGTGTAGTTGATCACCTTGGTTCGGTAGACATTGATCCCCAGGCTGGCCGCTGCATCCTCATTATCCCTGACCGCCTGAACTTCATAACCCAACTTCGACTTTCTGAACCAGTTCATGAAGAAGAACTGCAAAAGGAAAAGAAAGAAGACGAAATAGTGATAATAGATGGGCGAGTTAAATTGCATATAGACGAAATCAGCACCGGATCGAATCGGCAACTCAACCCCTCGGGCGCCTCCTGTCCAGTCCCAGAAGATGAAGAGCTCCTTCCAGACCAGAGCCACACAGAGGGTGGCAATGGCAAAATAGTGCCCTTTCAAACGAAACATGGGATAGGCCACCATAAACGATTCGGCTGCAGCAATGATCATCCCTGGAATGATCGTGATCCAGAAGGGCACTTTCCACCAGACGATCATCAGGGCGGTGGCATAGGCTCCGAAACCGACGTTCTTCGCCTGTCCGAGATCCACCTGCCCTCCGTAGCCTCCGATCAGATTCCAGCCCAAGCCAAAGAGGGCAAAGAG
>CAKZKY010000416.1 GCA_937124575.1 uncultured Pseudomonadota bacterium
ATTGAACACTGGGCCGTGGTGCCTGATATTATTGCACTGGCCAAGGGAATTGCTTCGGGTATGCCTCTCGGAGCCACAGTCTCACAGACCGAGGTGATGGATTGGGTTCCAGGTTCTCATGCAAGCACCTTTGGCGGAAACCCTATCAGTTGCCAGGCCGCCCTGACCACGATCGAACTTTTAGTTGAAGGACTGGTTGAACATGCGGCCAAGATGGGAGATTATCTTCTCAATGAACTGAAGAAATTTCAGGAGCGGTTTGAAATCATCGGCGATGTGCGGGGAAAGGGACTGATGATCGGGATCGAATTGGTTAAAGATCGAATAACACGAAAGAAAGCGATTGAGGAGAGAAACAGTGTGATTCAATATTGTTTTGAGAAGGGGCTCCTCATCTTAGGCTGCGGAGAAAATGTGATCAGACTCGTTCCGCCCTTGATCATTACAGAAAACGAGGCCAATACCGCCCTCACAATTTTAGAGGAGGTATTGAAGAAGGTGGAGAAATGTTGATTGTTACTTCAACATCTGAATCAACTCGTCGCAGGTGAGAAGGTAGGCGAAACCAAAGCCAAGGTTTTTCAGGGTGGCCAGATGGAGTTCGCTCTTTCGGGTGGCTGTTCCGTCGATGAGCATAAAGACACGATAATCCCTCATAAAGGCATCACGGGCAGTCGTTTCACAACAGAGGTTAGTCATGACACCTGAGATGATCAGATCCTTTACCCCTTTTGCCCGAAGCCTCTCATCCAGATCGGTCTCAAAAAAGGCGCTGTAACGTTTCTTCGGCAAAATCCCATCCATTTCATCAATGACGATCTCCGGAAGGAATTTCCAGTCCTCTGTGCCGGCGATGATGAGTTCTCCCCACCATTTCCCCAAAGCGCCTCCGTCCGAGGCTGGATCAGTATGACCGTGCTGGGTGAAGATGATGGGAACGTTTGTCTTGTGGCAGGACTGGATTACCCTTAAGATATTTCCCAAAACGGGTTGAACAATCCGATTGAAATAGATCTGCAGGTCGATGACCATAAGGCATGCCCTTTTTAGATCGACAGCGGCCTTTCTTTCCCGGTAGGGTTTCAGTTCTTTTAAAATCTCCTCAAGATCGAGTTTCATCCCTTTTTCCATTTTGGATTGTCAATTAATAGGGGCTTTCCATCCCGTTCGACAAGGATCTTCACAAATCCGGTCTTTTCGATGTCGCCGTAGTTATGGCCAGCATCCCCTGGGTAAACGGCAAAGAAGATGAAGGGTGTCTCACCCGTATTGACCATTCGGTGTCCCCAGAACGGTGGAATGTAGGCGACAGTGCCTGGATGGATGGGGATGGATTCGAAATCCCCTTGCACCGTCTGCATGAGAAGGCAACCTTTTCCTTCGAGACCCAGATACATTTCCGAGGTGTCAGGACGCCTATGATAATGGCCTTTGGTCATATGATATTCATCACCGACTTTTCCAGGATGGATTGTGGTGGTAGCCAGCTGGAGATGGCCATTCTCTTCGGGCAGGACCTTCTCGCTGAAGGAGTAGATGAGAGGATTTTCTTTTTCGAAGATACGGCGTTCGGCTTCGGTGTCGAAAAACATCCCCTTCATATCGCTCAATCTCCGGATATTAGTCCTATCATTCGGTGAAAAGTCCCCCGTCTTAAAGTTGAGAATCATTGAAAAAGGTCTCATCGTCATATTGTCCTCCTCAATTTCATGACTTGTGATTCGTGAATCGCTCATCTCCATCAAAGAATTTAAGAACAATCCTCGCATAGATTTGAGCCGCCTTGATCAAAGCATCTCCCTCAATGGATTCATCGGTTGTGTGGGATTGATCCGTTTCTCCTGGGCCAAAGATCAATGTGGGTATTTTAAATTGATTGACATAGAAACGTCCGTCTGTGAATCCGGAAAAACCCCTTACTCTCGGTTTTTCTCCCAATACCCCTTCTGCCACCTCAAGGCCGATTTGAGCAATCTCTTCGTCCGGGTGAATCTCTGAGGGTTCTGCATAATCAATCTCTTCGATCAGATATTTGAAGAGGGGATCTTTGGTTTGAATGGAATCTATGGTCGTTTGAATCTCCTTGAGGGCTTCTTTCTTTGTCTCATTGGGTAACAATCTCCGGTCCACTTCGATCTCACATCGATCCGGGACCATATTGATCTTTGAGCCCCCCAGAATCTTTCCAATGTTAATAGTGGGCCTGCCGAGCAGGGGATGTTCTTTATCGAATGGAATGGCATTCAACCGCTCCATCAGTTTCATCATCTTTTCAATGGCGTTGATGCCCTGCGAAGGCCTTGAGCCATGGGCCGATTTTCCAAAAGTGGTGATTTTGAGCCAGAGAGCGCCCTTTTGAGCGATAACCAGATCGAGATTGGTTGGTTCTCCAACGATTGCGGCATCTCCCTTGATCCTTCCTCTTTGGGCAAGAAATCCCATACCCTGATGGCCATGCGACTCCTCATCAGAGACAAGATGGAGAATAAGACTTCCCCGCCCGAGATCGATGTTTGAACGGTTGACCATGGAGACAGCATGAATAAAAGAGGCGATCCCTCCCTTCATATCCGATGCACCACGGCCGTATATTCTACCCTTAGAGAGCTTCCCGCTAAAAGGAGGATATTTCCATTGAGAAGGATCTCCGGACGGAACGACATCGAGATGTCCATTGAACAGGAGAGTTCGGCCTCCCTTACCCCATCTTTTTTCAGCGACGAGATTGTACCTCCCTTTTGGGGAGAGATAGGTTCTGACACGAAACCCCATCTTTGAAAGAATGGGTTTCAAAAAGAGGACGGCCTTCTTCTCGTTCCCTGGAGGGTTCTCTGTGGGGATTTGGATAAGCTGACGGGTCAGTTCGATCAACTCTTTCTTTTTTAAGAACCGATCTAATTTCATGGCTTTAATCTTACAGCGAAAATAGAAAGAAGGCAATGGAAAATTCATTGACATTTTTAATTAGGAGGTATTAAAATAGTTTCGTTTGTAAAAGGGAGATGATGAAGGAGATAAGGAGGTGAAGAATTCGGTTAAAAAACTATACTTCTTTTGAAAGGAGGGAAGTTCTATGGGAATTAAACGAATTGGAGGTTGGTTTTTTATCATTATCTTGTCTCTTTTAATCTTTTTACCGGCTCTCTCTTTTGCCCAGAGGGAGGTGAAGATTGGTGTCATTCTTCCTCTTTCAGGGCCTCTGGCACCGATTGGGAAGAGCTTAAAAGATGGAGCAGAACTTGCCGCTGATATCGTAAACAAGAAATATCCGGGCATTGGTATTCCCATTGCTGAGTGGGAAGGCATTCCAGGGCTGGGCGGAGCCAAGATTAAACTCGTCTTCTCGGATTCCCGCGGAGATCCAGCTTGGGGAGCAGAGCAGGCCAAAAGATTGATCGAAGACGAAAAGGTTGTCGGCCTTCTCGGCGCCTATCAGAGCGCTGTAACAAAGACAGCCTCTGTTGAGGCAGAGCGGGCAGGCATCCCGTTCGTGAATCCAGATTCTACCTCGCCCGACCTGAGCAAAAGAGGGTTTAAATGGTTCTGGAGAGTGACTCCCCATGAGACCTGGTTTACCAGAGATCTGTTCGATTTCTTGGATGGGCTTGTGGCAGGGAAATCACCTGGTGTAAGAGCCGTTCCCAAAAGCGAACTAGAGCCCTTGGCCATAGCTGCTGAGAATACGGAGTGGGGTGCGGCGGCTTTGACAGAAATTGAGAAGTTTGCCAAAGAGAGAGGATGGAAGATTGCTGAGGCATTTAAATACCCACATAAGGCAACCGATTTAACCAGCGAGGCCCGTAAGCTCACTGCTTCCAAAGCTCCGACCTTTCTGTTTGCCTCCTATGTTTCCGATGCCATCCTTTTCGTCAAAGCCCTGAAAGAGATGAAGGCGACTCCTCGCCTGATCTGGGGACAGAATGCTGGGTTCATCGCTCCGGATTTCTGGAAGACCTTGGGCGGAGATGTGAACGGCATTGTGAGCCGCGATGTTTTTTCAGCTGTGTTAGGTAAGGTGAAACCTGAAGCGGATCGTATTAACAAAATCTATAAAGAACGCAGCGGTTTTGATTTTGACGGAAGTTCGGCACGCGATTTCATCGGAGTTCAGGTCTGGGCGCATGCCCTTGACAAGGCAAAATCCACGGACCCCAAGGCCCTTCAGAAGGCTCTCAATGAGCTCTATATCCCCGGAAAAGAGTTGATCATGCCCTGGATGGGAGTCAAGTTTGGATCGCCCTTCCCGGGAGATACGAATCAGAATGAATTGGGAAGCGGAATCATCATCCAGTATCAGGGATATCCAGATGGAAAACCGGAGATCGTCTTTCCCTTTGAAGTGGCAACCAGTCGGTTGATCTATCCTTTCCCGGGCTGGAAGTAATACAGACTTTCCCATTTTATCCCCTCCAGCCTTCCTTCTCTTTATAAGGAAAGGCTGGGGGGATTATGACTGTGTGAAGGGTTTGTTCCCTCAACGTCTCGTATTTACGCATCATCGGGGATCATTTTCTACCCCTCCGTAGAGGATCATGGAATTAGCTGTTCAACT
>CAKZKY010000417.1 GCA_937124575.1 uncultured Pseudomonadota bacterium
AAGGTAATCGCTCTAAAAGGCTTTTTAGGCCTCCCCGCCCCCCTTGTGAAGGGTGAAAAAATCGCTCAATTTAGGTTCTATTTAGGTATCAACTACTTAAGGAAAGATAGAAAAGAGCCGATAAAGGTTTAGAAAGAAAAAGGGGATGGGTCTATCTTTGCAATGAAACGCCTGACATTAGATGCCATTGAGCCAGGCATGATCCTCGCCACCGAGGTAAAGGATCGGAATGGTAGGGTGCTCCTTTCCGCAGGTGCAGAGATTACTGAAAAACACTTAAGAATTTTTAAGATGTGGGGCATTCTTGGAGCCATGGTTTTGGGGGGTCAGACAGAGGAGGAGCCCCATAAGCATCCTTTGGAGATTGATCCGGACCAACTCCGCAAGGCTGAGCAAAGGACGGCTGATCTTTTTTGCCACAACGATTTGAACCATCCCTTCATAAAGGAATTGGCTCGATTGGTGACTTTAGAAAACCTCAATTCTTAGGAGATCTCAAACAGTGGTTCTTGATCCCCGTGATCTAATGAAGGGATACCTTGAAGTCTCCTCCCTTCCCATGATCTATTATAAGATTGACGAGGTGATCAGCCGGCCCAATACATCCATGGCCGATATTGGGAAGATTGTTGGCCAAGACCCTGGTTTAACCGTAAGGCTTCTCCGACTCGTCAACAGCGCCTTTTACAACTTTCCCTCAAAAGTCGAAACGATCACCCAAGCCCTGGTCATCATTGGAACCCAACAATTACGTGAACTTGTTTTAGCCACCTCGATTGTTCATCTCTTTTAGGGAATTCCAAAAGATCTGGTCAATATGGAATCTTTCTGGCGTCATAGCATTGCCTGTGGACTGACCGCGAGATTGATTGCTACCTATCGTCACGAGCCCAATGTCGAACGGTTCCTCATTGCAGGCATGGTTCATGATGTCGGACGCCTTGTCATATATAAGAAGATCGGGGATCTATCCCGTTCGGTTCTTGTTCAATCCAGGGCATTGGTGAAGCCGATGTTCTGGATCGAAAAGGAGATCCTGGGGTTTGATCATGCTCAGATTGGTCGAATGCTGTTACAATCCTGGAATCTTCCTCAAAGCCTGGAAGAAGCGGTTGCTTTTCATCATCATCCCCGATTGGCCAACTTCTATCCCATGGAGGCAGCCGTGGTTCATGTGGCGGACATTGTTGTCAATGCCTTTCAATGCGGGACCAGTGGCGAACATGCGGTGCCCCCTCTGGAATCCAATGCCTGGGATCTCATCGAGCTTCCTGAGACCATCCTGCCCTCTCTGCTCAATCAACTGAGAGGACAGTTGGATGAAGTTGTTTATTCCATCTTTGGAGGGACGGGATGCTGATTCACCCTGCCCATGAAAGTCAAGACCTCCACATATTGAGTGAACGCCTCAGAAGGCTGGAGGAACAGAACCGGTGGATGACAGAATCGATCGAATGGATGGTCTCCCTTGGGGATGTGATGGTCGGCTTTGCCCCGGATCAGGGACCCTCAAAGATTTTGAGCACCGCTCGCCTCTATCTGAAGCGATTGATCCCTTTTGAACCACTCTGCTTTCTGACGCCCAATGATGAAGATTTCGATTTCACCATCTCATTTTGTGAGCCTGATACCGACCGATCCCTGCTCGAGAAAGAACTGGAGTTACAGATTGAGGAAGGCCATTTTGCCTGGGCCCTTCAACAGAACCGAAATTTGATGGTGCCGACCCGATATTTCGATTACCCATTGATCCTGCATCCTTTGGTGACAAGATCAAACGTGGTGGGACTCTTTGCCGGTATCCTGAGACAGAAGCGAGATGCCTTGACCGATATGGAATCCAATCTGCTCACCCTCATCCTTTTCAACACGGCCCTGGGACTTGAAAATGCCATCCTCTATCAGAAGATTCACGAACAAAATCGTGGCCTTGAGGAAATCGTAAGGAAGAGGACCGAAGAACTGCGAAAGGCTCTTGAGGAGGCAAAGGTCGCCAATATCGCAAAGAGCCAGTTCTTAGCCAACATGAGCCACGAGATCCGGACCCCGCTCAACGGGGTGATCGGTTTCACGGATATGCTTCTTGAAACTCATCTTGATGAAGAACAGTTCGATCATGTCAAAACGATCAGGAGTAGCGGAGAGACACTTCTGAATCTGATCAATGATATTCTCGATTTCTCTAAGATCGAGGCCGGTCAGCTTCAACTGGAAGAGATTGATTTTGATCCTGAAGCGGTGGTGTATGATGTCTGTAAGATGATCTGCTCTAAGATCGGCAAAAAACCGGTGGAGCTCTTATGCCGGATGGGAGATCCCCTCCCCGCTTCTGTGAGGGGGGACCGTTACCGGTTTGAGCAGATCCTCATGAATTTGCTCGGGAATGCGGCCAAATTTACAGAGATTGGCGAAATTGAGATTTCCATGGTTCAGGAAGAGGAAAGGGGAGACAAGATCAAGCTTCACCTAAAAATCAGGGATACCGGCATTGGAATTCCAAAGGATAAACTGACGGTTATCTTTGAACTGTTTCAACAGGCAGATGGTTCAACAACCCGAAAATATGGAGGGACAGGGTTAGGATTGGCAATCTGCAAACAGATTTCGAAAGCCATGGGAGGAGATGTCTGGGCCGAAAGTGAGTTGGGCCAAGGAAGCCTTTTTCATTTTACGGTCTGGGTTAAAAAGTCCGTTCTATCCAAAGAGAAGAGGTTCTCTTCAGATCCTTTGATGGGAAGGAGGGTCCTGATTGCTGATCGACATTTCGCCCGATCGGATCTGATTCGTTCCATCCTCGAATCCTTAGGGGTACGGGTCACCACGGTGTTGAGTGAAGAGGAGGCTTTCACGGCCCTGTCTTCCTGCTTTGGACAGAAGCCTTTCCATCTCTGTTTCATTGATATTGATATGAACGGAGGGATCGAACTGGCAAGAAAAGTTCGGCAAGTCGGCATGAAAGACCTCATCATTTTCAGTTTAACCCCCCCTCCCATGCGAAATGCCAATCAATTCAAGGAGGCAGGGTTCAATGGTTTTCTGAACCGACCGATCCGCCGTGACAGGCTCTATGACATTTTAATTCGGTATTTTGGAGGAGAGCAGCAAAATGAGCCTTCCTCACAGGTTGAAAAGGAGAGGGGATCTGCCGGGCGTGAAGAGGGGATGAGACCTCTGTCAATTCTGGTGGTGGAGGATAATCCTGTCAATCAAAAGATGATGATGAAGATGATCGAGAAGCTGGGGTGTCGCATTGATGTGGCGGAGAATGGAATGGAGGCGGTCCAGAAAGTGGGGCAGTCCATCTACGATCTGGTTTTGATGGACTGTCAGATGCCTGGGATGGATGGTTACGAGGCGACTCAAGAAATCAGGCGTCGAGAAGGTTCAGAGCGACATGTCCCAATCATTGCTGTCACTGCTCACGCCCTTGAAGGCGACAGGGAAATCTGCCTTCGTGCGGGAATGGATGATTACCTTCCAAAACCCGTACGCAAGGAAGCAGTGATCGAGATGATCAGAAAGTGGTGTCAGAATCAGTCCGATCAGTGCTGTTCAGGAGGACCATGACTCTATGTCCCTTACAAAGCCCTGGTCCTTAGAGCAGGAAGGTCTGGCTGTGGAGATTAGGATGAAAATTTTAAATTTAAGAATCGAGAGAAGCCTCATCTTTTTTGCTCAAAGCGAATCCACACTTGACCGAAGGATGGGTTGATACAAGGGATTACTTACCAATAGAAAGGAGCGAACTATGGATTTGACGAAAATGGCTTATGAGGTGGATTTGGGACGTGAGGAATACCTGGAGCTCGTTGACCTTTTTCTTGAAACGACCTCTCCAAACTTGACGAAACTTGAGGTGGGCGTCAAAACGGGAGATTTTCGAAAAGTCATTGAATCGGCCCATTCCATTAAGGGATCGGCAGCCAGCCTCGGCTTGAATGACATTTTCGAGATGGCCAAAAAGATGGAAATGAATGCGCGTAATCATTCGCTCATAGATGGAGACGGAACGATCCAATTGATTAAAGACAATCTAAACCGGATTGCCTGCAGCCTGGCCGAGGAAAAGGCGAGAGAGGCAACAGACTGCAAATCGAGGTCTCTGTAGAGGAAAACGATTGGAGAAACGATGGCTTTCGTGCCAACCGAGTCCCGAGTAACGGCGAGGGGAGAATGAGATGAAAGAGATGAAGATATTAGTCGTGGATAATAATCCAGTCATCTTGAAGTATATGGCGGATATGCTCGAAAAGGAGGGCCATCAAGTTTTAACGGCGGAGAGCGGGTTGGAGGCCGTTGATATCCTCAAAACGTTTACCCCAGAGGTGATCTTCACCGATCTCATCATGCCGAACATTGACGGAGAGAATTTTTGTCAGATTATTCGGAAAGACGATCGGTTAAAAAAAAGCTTTTTAGTGATCCTCTCTGCAGCCACTGCCGAGAATGGAGAAAGCATAACCCAGATGGGTGCAAATTTATGCATCGGGAAGACTTCCTTCGATAAGATGGGAAAATATATTCGCGTTGCCTTACAGGAGGCAGAGAGAAGGAATGGTTACACCGAGAAATGTGAGATTCTTGGTATGACGGAGAGTCATCCCAGACAGATCACCAAGGAGTTATTAAGTGACCGGAGACATTTCGAGGTGATTTTAGACAGCATAGAAGAGGGGATCTTGGAAGTTACCCATCAGGGCCGGATCATCTATGGTAACCCCTCTGCCATTGACATCTTCGGAATGACCAAAGAGAACCTATTGGCCTCGGATCTCATCGATCTGTTTGATGTTAAGGATCAGGACAGAATAAGAGGACTTCTCAATACCAGTCCAACCTCTCCACGGAGGTCCAACGGAGCCCCTCCCTTCCGATTGGGTGGGAAGGAGGTATCGGTCCATCTGATCCCTATTTTAGATGAAGAGAATCGGACCTCCATTCTTCTCCTTAACGATGTCAGTGAACGCAAAAAGATGGAGGCTCAGTTTCTGAAGGCTCAAAAAATGGAGGCGATTGGGACATTGGCCGGCGGCATCGCCCATGATTTCAATAACCTTCTCATGGTTGTTAAAGGTTATGTTTCTCTTATGCTTCTCGATATGGATCCGGTTCATCCCCATTTTGAGATGCTCAAAACGATTGAAAAGAAAGCTGAGATGGGTTCAAGATTGACCCGGCAGCTCCTTGGCTACGCCAGAAAAGGCCGATATGAAATTAAGCCAATTCTCTTAAATCAATTGGTGGAAGAGACAGCAGAAACCCTTGGCCGGACCAGAAAGGATATTGTCGTTCATCTTGATCTCAGGAAGGACCTCCACCTCATCGAGGGGGATCCGGGGCAGATCGAACAGGTTCTGATGAACCTCCTTCTTAACGCGGCAGATGCCATGCCTGAAGGTGGAAAACTTTTTTTAAAAACATCGAATGTCACCCAGGCAGACATTCAGAGCGACTTCTACGAAGTCACACCGGGGAATTATGTTCTTTTTTCCGTTACCGATACAGGAATCGGAATGGATGAAAAGACCATGGAGCGTATCTTTGATCCGTTCTTCACTACCAAAGATCCAGGAAAGGGAACCGGTTTGGGGCTGGCATCGGTTTATGGAATTGTGAAAGGCCACAGTGGCTATATCAATGTCCAGTCTGAATTGGGGAAAGGGGCAACTTTCTACGTCTACCTGCCTGCCTCGGAGGAGAGAAAGATTGAAGATCGGCCAACTAAGAGCGAGATGGTTCTTCCGGGAAAGGAAACGATCCTTCTTGTAGATGACGAGAAACCTATCCTTGATGTTGGGGAAAGAATGTTAAAAACCTTGGGTTATCAGGTCTTGGTTGCCGAAGGGGGAAAGCAGGCCATTGAGATCTACCAATCCCATCAAGGGCAAATTGATCTGGTCATCCTTGATCTCATCATGCCTTACCAGGGCGGGGGGGAGACCTTTGACCACTTAATAAAAATGAATTCCAAGGTCAAAGTCCTTCTCTCGAGTGGATACAGCATGAATGGACAGGCCATTGATATCATGAAGAAGGGATGTAAAGGTTTTATTCAGAAACCCTTCTCAATCAAAGAGCTTTCTCTTAAACTGAGGGAGATTTTGGATTACGAGAAACATTAAATCGGGGCGGTCTTCGTTCCTATGGCTCGACGTTGCTGTAAAATATTTTCAACACATGCCAATAATTCGTTGGTGTCAAAAGGTTTATGGAAGAACGCCTTTGCCCCGACCTTGATCGCCCGATCCTGATTGATGAGAGCATCCCTTCCGCTAAGAATTATAATGGGGATTTCTGCCGTGCCCCCTAAGGAGTTCAAATGCTCAATCACTTTATAACCATCCATCCAGGGCATACTCAGATCGAGGATGATCAGATCTGGATTTTTTGTTTGTGCAAGACTGAAGGCCGAAAACACCGTTCCATTCGAAATAACGATAGGCGTCTTGGAAATCAGAAAAAAGGATGGCATATCTCCTCAGAGGGATTTTAAATTTTCAATTTTTTCTTCATAGATCCTGATGAAGGCGACAATCTCCTTATTGAATCGTTTGATGTCCTGCAATCGGTTAACTGCGATGTAATAAAGTTCTTCTGGCGAAATCTCTTTATAGAAATGGACCATGCGATTTCTGTAACCAGCCATCATATAGAGAAGGTCCGAGAGTTCTCTGGTGATAATCTCTTTTTCTCCGAGCTGCTTCGCAATGGCCTTGTATTCTATCTCTTTGAACCCAGTTGTTTTTGCAAGGATATGCCTCCCAATGTCAAACACAGCCTCCAGAGCCCTTCTCAGATAACTTTCAAGAAAGGGAGGGTTTCTTCGATCCGACAAAAATTCTTCTTTCGGCATCCTTGAAAAGGGTTCGATTTCTTGAAGACAGGTCTCAATAAATCGAACGAGATCAAGGATTCGGGCTGTATTCAATTTCGAAATAACCATTTTCCACAGTCTCCATCATATCAAGATCGAACCCTCTTTTTTTAAAGGAGAGGTCCTCGCTCCTTTTCATAATTCCTTCTTCAAATTCGTCTGCAGCGAATTCATCGCTTGCGTAGATCCTAAATCCCGTGATGATTTCATACTGAAAGAGCGTATCCACTTCGTGCATAAAGAGAAGATCCACATTGAAAGGTAAAAATACCTCCGAGATCTCCCTGTAAAGACGACCATAAATTTCCATCGGTTTCTCAGGGGCTTTTTTAAAAGAAACCGCGACATCAAGGTCTGAAAAGGGATGGGGCATGTCCTTTCCCCCTTCCAGGTAGATCTTCCCCCTTTGGGCTTCTGAACCAAAAAGATAGATCAGAATGATACCGTATCTTTGTGCGATGTCCTGTATCTGATGATCAATCATGGTGTAAATATAGCATAAGTATCCAAGTCAACTCAAAAGAAAAATTTTCTTATTCGTAAAGCCTCATCTATGGGAGATAAACAGTTAACCTAAGTTGAACGATTTCTTTCACCCTTCACAAGGGGGGTGGGGAGGCTGAAAAGCCTTTTAGAGCGATGAGCTTTGATTGATTAAATTAACCCTCGGGCCTGTTCAATCATCACCTGTTGGGTGAACGCTTAAGGACCATGACCCAGACGTTCAAGGTATCGCATTTTAAAAGGGGTTGCCGCCGGAGGCGAGCCTCGCCTTTGGCGGGAGGCATTGTCGCGCCCCTTGGGAGATTGGGTGAATCGCTCAATTTAGGGGTTAGTTAGCTCCCCCTTTCCCCCTCTTCCCCGCGAAGCGCGGGACTAAAAGGGGAATTCCTTCCCTGAAGTGATGGAGAGAAGAGGAGGAGCATGAGGTTTGGTATGAATATTCTTAGGAGTTTATTTAGGCTTTCACAGTAAAAATTCCGGTTCTTCCGGGTATTGAGTGGGTAACCTCCCCTTATGTTAAGGGGAGGTGGGGAGGGGTTATCTTATTTCAGGTGA
>CAKZKY010000418.1 GCA_937124575.1 uncultured Pseudomonadota bacterium
GAGCATGTGAGCAAGAACCCTGAATATCTTGTTGCCAGAGACCAGTTGAAATATGCCCATGGCAAGATGATGGCGAAGAATTTCCAGAAGGTTCGGGAAATTCTAAAACGGCAACTCGATGATTCTGTAGCAGGGAAAATTGCACCTGCTGAGGCATTGAAGATTGCCCACAAAGAGATTCAAGCTGTGATTCAATAATGAGGTAAGGAACAAAAAAATAGAAAAGGGGATGGGAGAAATCGGCCCATCCCCTCATGATATTCTTGTATGAAACGGCTGGAACATTTGAAGTGCTATGGTTATATTCTTCCCGGACTTTTTTTCATGGGGATCTTCACTTTCATTCCGGTCTTCATGTCCGCTTACCTCTCTTTGTTCAAATGGAACGTCAATTATCCAGAGCCTCACTTTACCTGGTTTTCAAATTATGTGGAGGTCTTCAAGGCTCCGCTCTTTTGGCTGGTTTTGAGAAATAATCTCATTTATACCTTTACCACGATCCCCATCAGTATGTCTCTCGCCCTTTTTTTAGCAATCCTGATCAATCAGAAGATGGGATGGATCAGAAGCATTTATCGGGGATGTTTGTTCTATCCGACCATGATCCCCATGGTGGCCGCAGCCATGCTATGGGTTTGGATCTTCAACCCAGGCCTTGGGATTTTCAATTATTATCTCGGTTTTCTTGGTGTTCCCAAGATTGAATGGCTCTATGATATGCGCTATGCCCTGATCGCTATCATCATTATGAGTATCTGGAAAAATTTCGGTTATTATATGCTCATCTTTCTCGCCGGCCTTCAGGGAATTCCCAATCATTACTACGAAGCCGCAGCGATTGAAGGAGCGACTGGCTGGAAACAATTCCGTTACATCACCTTTCCCATGCTTGCGCCGGCCACACTCTTCGTCTTTGTTGTCGCCATCATCTCCTCTTTTCAGGTCTTCGACCAGGTTTTTGTGATGACTCAAGGCGGTCCAGGGGACCGGACGAATGTGCTGGTCTTTTACATCTATCAGCATGCCTTTCGTTTCTGGGACCTGGGGATGGGATCGACCTTGACCACCCTTTTTATATCTGGGCTATTGGTCGCAATCTGGCTCGTTTTCCGGGTCCTTGGGAGAAGGGTCTATTATGAAGTTTAATTGGAAATTGAGAAATCGTCTGGGCCTCCACCTGATCCTGATGCTGGTTTCGCTCATTACGGTAGCTCCCTATTTCTGGATTCTTTCCACATCATTGAAATTTCGTACCGATGTCTTTACCCCTACCCCAAAATGGATACCTTGGCCCATCAATTTTCAGAATTACCTCGAAGTCTTTCAGATGGCGCCTTTTCATCTTTACCTTCTTAATACGATTATTGTGGTGACAGGAATCTTGGGTGTTCAATTGGTGACTATAACCTTGGCTGCCTATGTCTTTTCGAGAAGGAATTTTTGGGGAAGGGAATTCTTCTTTTTTCTCTTTCTCATCCAAATGATGATTCCTATCCATGCGACTTTTTTACCCAATTTTCTGACCCTGAAGAAGTTTGATCTTCTCAACACAAGAGTGGCAATGATGCTTCCTTTCTTCGCCTCTGGCTACGGAACCTTCCTTCTCCGCCAAGCCTTTCGACAGATTCCAAGATCTTTGGAGGATGCTGCTGTCATCGATGGATGTGGTGGACTCCGATTTCTTTGGCATGTGTTGATTCCACTGGCTCGGCCGACCCTTGTGGCTTTCTCGATCATCAGTATCGTGAGCCATTGGAACGATTATCTGTGGCCACTGATCGTCACTGATACCCCAGAGGTTCGGACCCTGACGATTGGGTTAGGCATGTTCGTTCAACAGGAGAGTGGAGCGGACTGGACCTTGTTAATGGCTGCTACCGCCTTTGTCACCGCTCCTATGCTCCTCTTCTTTCTTGTTTTACAGAGAAAGTTTGTGGAAAGTTTTATGCTTAGTGGGATGAAGGGCTAAAGGAATTTGAAAGCTCGAACAAAAGGAGGATTCTGTCATGGCGCGCGTCGTTTTGCAAAATGTCTCAAAACATTTTGGAACGGTCCAGGCCGTGAAGGATTTTCATCTCACCGTGGAGGATAAGGAATTTGCCATTCTTGTCGGTCCTTCGGGGTGTGGGAAATCGACTGCACTGCGGATGATTGCAGGATTAGAAGAACCTACCACGGGAACGATCTCCATTGGAGATCAAGTGGTCAATGACCTTCCTCCAAAAGATCGGGACAT
Source organism: uncultured Pseudomonadota bacterium (assembly GCA_937124575.1). Lineage (GTDB taxonomy): Bacteria > Desulfobacterota > BSN033 > BSN033 > UBA1163 > RBG-16-49-23. Next base: position 2,237 of record CAKZKY010000418.1, read on the forward strand.
TGCCATGGTTTTTCAAGAGTATGCCCTTTACCCCCACATGTCGGTCTATAAGAACATGGCTTTTGGTCTCAAGTTAAGAAAATTTCCCAAACATGAGATTGATCAAAGGGTGAAAGAGGCGGCAGAGATACTTGGCATCCAGGAGTTATTAGATCGGAAGCCGAAACAACTTTCCGGCGGACAACGCCAGCGGGTGGCTGTAGGAAGAGCCATTGTGCGTAAGCCGGCGGTCTTTCTCTTTGACGAACCTCTTTCGAATCTCGATGCGAAATTAAGGGTTCAAATGCGGGCTGAGCTCTCCAAACTTCATGACCGGCTTCAGACGACAATGATCTATGTGACTCATGACCAGGTTGAGGCGATGACCATGGGGACAAAGATCGTGGTGATGAAGGATGGTTTGATCCAGCAGGTGGGGCCTCCCCTGGAGGTCTATAACGAACCGGTCAACCTCTTTGTGGCAGGTTTTATTGGAAGTCCAGTAATGAACTTCATCCCCTGTCGAATCCTCTCGAAGGAAGGGCGCCTTCTGATTGATGCCGGAAGTTTTCAGTTGCCCATCCCTGAGAAACGAACTTCCTATTATCACTCTTTGGTCGATTCTGAAGCCATTTTTGGCATTCGCCCCAATGACATCTATGATCGGGCATTTGCTCCTGAAACTATCAAAGGGAATGCGGTTCGCTCGGTCATCGATGTCATTGAACCCCTTGGTTCGGAGATCCATCTCAATGTGACTACGGGGCAACACAACCTGATCGCTGTGGTGGATGTCCAAACTTCGTATCGGGTCCATCAGGAGATTGAGCTTGCCTTTGACCTGGATCGAATGCATCTGTTTAAAAAAGATCCCCCCCATCTTCGAATCAAAGCAGAGGAATGATGTTCAAAGGGTTCATTTTTGATCTCGATGGAACGGTTTATCTGAGCGATCGCCTGATTCCGGGCGCGGATCGGGTGATCCAGAAACTCAGGCAAAAAGGGAAAAAGGTTGTTTTCCTTTCGAACAAACCCCTCCAGACCCGTGAAGATTACGCTTCTAAATTAACTCGTCTCGGTATCCCCACTCAACCTGACGAGGTAATCAATTCCACTTTTGTCATGATCCATTACCTAAAAAAAAATGCCCCGGGCGCAACGCTTTTTGTGGTGGGAGAACTTCCCTTTATTGAAGAATTGAAGGGAGCTGGTTTTACGATCACTGAAGAACCGGAAGAGATTGACTATGTGATCGTGGCTTTCGATCGGACTTTCGATTATAAAAAATTAAATATCGCCTTTCAGGCCATTAAAAAATATGGGGCCCATTTCATTGCCACCAACCCTGACCGAACCTGTCCGATAGAAGGTGGGGAGATTCCGGATTGTGCCGGGATGATAGCGGCTATTGAGGCAGTAACAGAGAAGAAGGTGGAAGTCATTGTCGGGAAACCATCACCCATCATGGTTCAAACGGTATTGGAGGTGCTGGGATTAAGACCCGAAGAATGTATTCTGATTGGAGACCGCCTGGAGACGGATATTAAGATGGGAAAGGATGCCGGAATTACCACAGGGATTGTCCTGACTGGTGTGACGGATGAAAAGACCCTTGTGCAATATAAACACACACCCAACCAGCCTGACTTTATCTTCCAGAGCATCGCCGACGTCGAAGACTTACTATTATAAACAACGTTATCGTTTTGCCATTTTACAACCCTTTTAGATTCTGTTAAATTATCTTCCTGATGACTACCAGACCCATCACCCCGATGATCAAGCAGTATCTCCAGATCAAGAGTCAATATCCGGATTCAATTCTCTTTTTTAGAATGGGCGACTTCTACGAAATGTTCTTTGAGGATGCCAAAGTTGCCTCTAAAGAACTCGATATTGCATTGACTTCACGAGACAAAGGTCAGAAAGATAGTATTCCGCTGTGTGGCGTTCCCCACTTCACTGCTGAAACCTATATTTCGAAACTTCTTCAGAAAGGATATAAGGTTGCCCTCTGCGATCAGGTTGAGGATCCCAAATTGGCCAAAGGCATTGTGAAACGAGAGGTCGTCCGGGTCTTCACGCCGGGTCTGGCTATGGATTCCATCCACTTGGGTAGCGGTGAGAATAATTACCTGATGGGATTCTGTGCAGAAGGTGAGGTTTTTGGTCTTGCCTTTCTCGATATTTCAACAGGCGAATTGAAAACTTGTCAGATCTCTGGCTTTGAACCGTTCCTGAGTGAAGCGCTTCGGAATGAACCCAGAGAGATTCTCTGTTTTCAGCAATTCAAGGATCATCCCTGCTTTTTAATATTTAAAAAGAATTTTCAAGAAGGGTTGATCCAATTCGTAGAGGATTCGAAGATTGATGTGTTCCATCCGTTTCAAGAAAGATATGGAGAATCGATTCCACGTGAATTTCCCCTGGCTGCGGTAGCTACTGAGATGGTTCTCCATTATGCAGAGGAGAACCAGAAACGTCCGCTCTCCCATATTCGACCCATCCTTTTCTATAGGGTTCAAGACTTCATGGTCATTGATGAAGTGACGAAGCGAAATTTGGAGCTGACCCAGTCCCTCTTCGACCAGAGCAAAAAAGGTTCTCTCTTCTGGGTGCTCGATGAGACGATGACCCCGATGGGGAGCAGAAAGCTGAAACAATGGTTAAATTATCCCCTGATGGATATTGTGCAGATTGATCGCCGGCTTGAAAGTGTTTCCGAATTGAAAGAGAAGAAGATCGAAAGAAAGCGATTGAGGGAATCCTTAAGCGGGATTCAAGATATTGAAAGATATGCCTCAAGAATTTTACTTGGACATGCAAATGCCAGAGACCTTGTGGGTTTAAAGAATTCTTTGCGACATTTGCCCGATCTGAAAATCCTACTCCAAGCCTACTCCTCTTCGCTTCTCAAAGAAGTCGTATCTGAGATAGAAGGCTTTGAAGCACTTTTTCAACTGCTCGACTCCTCCATCATAGAGACCCCCCCTATCACGGTAAAAGAGGGAGGCATCATCAAACCCCATTTCAGCAAAGAATTGGATGATTTAAGGGAGATTGGAAAAGAAGGGAAGAAGTGGATCTTTCAACTGGAAGCGGAGGAGAGGAGGAAGACAGGAATATCCTCCCTGAAGGTAAGATACAATCAGATTTTCGGATATTACATCGAAGTAACTAAAAGCAATCTCTCTCTTGTTCCTGAACATTACATTCGAAAGCAGACGTTGGTTAATGCCGAGCGATTCATCACACCGGAATTGAAGGAGTTTGAGACCAAGGTGTTGGGTGCTGAAGAGGCGATCTGCCAGCTCGAATACCGGCTCTTTGAGGAGATACAGAGAAGAGTTTCTGAGGAGACCCCTAGGCTTCAAAAGACCGCATCTGCCGTTTCTGTCTTGGATGTCCTCTGTTCCATGGCAGAAGTGGCTGACCGATATAATTATTGCCGACCGAAGATTGACGAAGGTGAAGAGATTTTGATTGAGGAGGGCAGGCATCCGGTCCTCGAACGGATGCCCTTTTCTGAGAGGTTTGTTCCCAATGATACCTTGCTTGATCAACACGAGCATCAGATCCTCATCATTACCGGACCCAATATGGCAGGAAAGTCAACCTATTTGAGACAGGTCGCCCTCATCATCCTGATGGCACAGATGGGAAGTTTTGTTCCAGCCGCTGAAGCCCGAATCGGGCTGGTGGATCGAATCTTCACACGCATCGGTGCCCTCGACAATATTATGCGAGGCCAGAGCACCTTTATGGTGGAGATGATGGAAACAGCCCGTATCCTTCATCAGGCTACCTCAAGAAGTCTTGTCATTCTCGATGAGATCGGAAGGGGAACGAGCACGTTTGATGGGTTGAGCATTGCTTGGGCCGTGGTCGAGTATCTCCACGATCACCCTCTGCTCAGACCTCGGACCCTCTTTGCGACACACTACCACGAATTGACAGAGCTGGCGCTGACCAAAGAGAGGGTAAAGAATTACAATGTCGCTGTCAAGGAATGGGGAGGAGAGATCATCTTTCTGAGAAAAGTTCTGGAAGGAGGGACCAACCGCAGCTATGGGATTCAGGTGGCACGTCTGGCAGGTCTTCCTGAAAAGGTGATTGACCGAGCCAAGGAGGTTCTCTCCAATCTCGAACGAGGCGAGTTCGATTCGATGGGCATACCCAAAATTGCCAAATCGAAAGTGGCCGCATTAAAACCCAAAATCCCAATCCAGCCATCCCTCTTCTCTCAGGCTGACCCCATCCGATTGGAATTGAGAAAGATTGACCCCGATCAGATGACACCCCTGGAGGCATTAAAGCTATTAAATGAGTTGAAGAAGAAAGCGGAGAAAGAAGAATAGAAGAAGTGTCTAAAATGACGACTTAAATCCTCTGTAGGTTGTCATTCCGGGCTTGATCCGGGATCCAGAAAAAGGCTGGATTTCTGCTTCCGCAGAAATGACTCCTTTTAGTATGATTAATGTTGTTATATATCAAGTGGCTAAAATGCTTAAAGTGCCAAGAATGGATTTTCTAAACTTGAATTTACTTTAGGGCAATTTAGGCACTTCATTTTTAAAGATGCTCGATTTTCAAAAGTCAAGATGGAAGATGGTAGAGGAGCAGATCATTGGAAGGGAGATCAAAGATCCACGTGTGATTGCAGCCATGAAGAAGGTCCCCCGACATCTTTTTGTCGAGGAAGCACTCCAGAACCAGGCCTACAATGACCGCCCTTTACCAATCGGAGAGAAGCAGACCATCTCTCAACCTTATATGGTTGCACTGATGACCGAGGCTCTGATGCTGAAAGGAAAGGAGAAGGTTCTCGAGATTGGCTCAGGTTCAGGTTATCAAACGGCCATCCTTGCGGAGCTGGCCCAAGAGGTCTTCTCCGTTGAAAGGATCCGGACACTTGCCGTCCGAGCAAGGAAAATCCTTTATGAGTTAGGCTATTTCAATGTGGAGATCAAGATCTTTGATGGCACATTTGGGTGGGTAGAGAAAAGCCCATTTGATGCCATCATGGTCACAGCCGGTTCTCCAGATATTCCCCAACCCCTCTATGAACAGTTGTCTATGGGAGGTAGGCTCGTCATCCCGATAGGAGATGAGAACATTCAGGATCTTTTCCGTATTACCAAAACAGAAGGGGGGATGAAGAAGGAGGACTTGGGTGGTTGTCGGTTTGTCAAACTGGTAGGGAAATATGGGTGGGAAGAGGAGTGAGTAGGAAACGAGGGATGAGGAACGATGGACGATGAATTATGAATTGTGATCACCCCTCGATGTATAGTACACAGCGAAGAAAGAAGTGATATTCGAAAACGGATGGTGAATCATATTTTATGGGTATTATTTGTTTCAACCGTTTTTCTAACCCAGGGGTGTGCAAAACAGAAAGTCGTTATTGACCGATCCCCTCTACCTTCCCGAAGTGGTATTTATCATATCGTCGAAAAGCATCAGACGCTTTACCGGATCTGTAAAACCTATGGAGTGGATATCAAAGAAGTGGCTTCTATCAATCGGATTGCAGATCAAAGCAGAATTAAGGTTGGACAGAGGATCTTCATCCCGGGAGTGAGAAGGGCTTTAAAAGTGGAGGTTTATATTGAAGACGTAGTTGAAACGTCTATTCCTCAAGAGAAGGTCGTCTATAAGAAGCCGATTTTTACCTGGCCTGTGGAGGGACGATTAGTTGATCTCTTTGATGAAACAGAGGGAAAGAGGCATATGGGAGTTGACATCTCCTCCCCAGCCGGTACACCCATCAAAGCCTCTGCCTCAGGAAAAGTGATCTATTCGGGAAACACGATTCGTGGATATGGGAATATGGTCATCCTGCGCCACTCTGAGGAGTTCGTGACCATCTATGCGCATAACGAGGTTAATCTCGTTGAAGAAGGGGAGTGGGTCGAGAGAGGGCAAATTATTGGAAAAGTAGGACAGACCGGAAGGGCCTCTGGCCCTCACCTCCACTTCGAAATCAGGAAAAACGATAAAGCCGTTGATCCTTTGCTTTTTTTGAAATGACCCGTCTTCTTTGAAAGGACTGACAATGTTTGTTTTAGCGATTGAGACATCTTGCGATGACACGGGAGCAGCAGTTCTTTTGAACGGAAGAAGAATCCTTTCAAATGTGGTCTCATCACAAGTCTCAGTTCATCAAAAATATGGCGGGGTTGTTCCAGAGCTGGCATCGAGAAAACATATCGAAATGATTGTTCCCATCGTCACTGAAGCCCTGGAGGAGGCAGGGATTAGGTTGAAAGAGATCCATGGCATAGCAGTCACTCAGGGGCCGGGGTTGGTGGGTTCATTACTGGTAGGCCTCTCTTTTGCAAAATCGCTTGCCCTTGCAGCGAGATTACCTTTCGTTGGAGTCAATCATATCGAAGCTCACCTCTCTGCCATTTTTCTTGAAGAGGAACCTCCAAGATTCCCATTTATCGGCCTGGTGGTTTCAGGAGGCCACACATCGCTTTTCCGCATGGATGGTTTTGGAAAATTAAAGAGATTGGGACAGACAAGAGATGATGCGGCAGGTGAGGCTTTTGATAAGGTTGCAAAGCTATTAGGACTGGGTTATCCGGGTGGACCCATTATTGATCAACTTTCCATGACAAGCAGTACAAAACCAATTCGCTTTCCAAGGGCTTGCCTTGGAAAAGGGTCGTTTGATTTTAGTTTCAGTGGAGTGAAGACCGCCGTCGTCAATTTCGTAAAGGCCCATCCCTGGTCTCCAGAAGGACTTTCCGAAGAGATGGTCCGAAACATCGTCGCCGGTTTTCAGGAGGCGGTCGTGGATGTTCTGGTGAAGAAGACTATTCAGGCCGCACAACATGAAGGTTTGAAGAGAGTGGTTGTTTCGGGTGGAGTAGCTGCCAATCGCCTCTTGCGATGGAGAATGGCGGAAGAGGCTTCCCAAAAGAAGATGCGAGTCTATATTCCTTCTCCCATCTTTTGCACGGATAATGCGGCCATGGTGGGGGTAGTGGGATATGAATATTTGAAAAGAGGCATGAGGGCTCCATTATCGCTCAATGCCTTTTCGAATCTACCGCTCTAATGTAGCCTATCGAATGATAAAGAGAATTGAATTTTATGGTATCCATACGAAAAGAACTTAGGGAGTGTGGCTTAACTCCTCAAAAGAGATTGGGGCAACACTTCCTTATTGACCAGAACATTTTAGATAAAGTGATAAAGACGGCAGACCTGAGACAGGAGGATGTGGTACTCGAAGTGGGTCCGGGACTTGGAGCAATGACCCTTGCCTTGGCACAAAAGGCGAGGTATGTGTTTGCCGTTGAGGTCGATTCGAAGCTGGTTCAAATATTAAGAGAAAAGGTGACGGGCCTTCGTAATGTGAAGATCATTTGCGCCAATATATTGAGAGTAAAATTCGAATATCTATTCTATGAGGCAGGAAGATCTCTTAAAGTGGTGGCCAATCTTCCATACAATATTTCAACACCCCTTCTCTACCGTTTTATAGAAGAGAGAAAATATTTTTCTGAGATGACTTTGATGCTACAAAGGGAGGTGGTAGAGAGGATGATTGCACCTCCTGGCAGAAAAGAGTATGGCGCTTTATCCATACTGGTCCAGATGGTTTCCTGTCCAACCGTCCGATTTTTTATCAAACCTTCTGCTTTCTTTCCCACTCCCAAGGTTGAATCCGCAGTTGTCCAGATTGTCTGGAGAGAAGATTTGATGATCAAAGCAGAAGATGAGGATTGGTTTATCAAGGTAGTTAAGGCGAGCTTCAGCCATCGGCGAAAGACATTGATCAATTCTCTGAAACATTCCGGTCTTCCATTGCTGAGAGGAACAGAGAAGGGGATGGAAAGGGCTGGGATCGATCCTCAAAGAAGGCCAGAGACCCTTAGTATAGAAGAGTTTGTGCGTTTGGCTGAAGTTCTGAAATCGATTGGTTCATGGCCGAAGAGCGACCTGATCTGTTAGGATGGCTTTTATAGGTAAGGAATGAGATAAACCCCATTAGAAGGCAATTAATTCATTCCTCCTACAATAACAGGCCCTTCTAACAGGGTAGATTGGTCGAGATTATGAAGCCAATTGAGTGAAAGGTCAAAGGATTAGGGTTAAACACAGATAATCTAAACTGTTAAGAAAACTGGCCCTTTGCCCTTACATTCAGGCATTAGCACACATTAGCCCCAATTTCCTATCGAATTGGCAGACCAATCCTATTTGCAAATTGCAACAGCGATGATTATTTTACTGTTGAGTGTTTACAGGAGTTAGTTCTGTAAGAAATTGAAGAGGGGCCTTAAAATCATTATAAACAATACTGAGAGATTCGCCCTATCTCCCAAGGGGTTTTGAGATGCCTCAAACCCTTTTAGAATGCGATGCATTATCGGTTTGGGCAATTTACCTTGAGCTTTCACCAAACGGGTGATCAATGAGCTGACCTCATGGTTGATTCAACCGATCAAAGGTTATCGCTCTAAAAGGCTTTTCTGCCTCCTTGCATCCCATAGGAGGTGTAAAAATTCGCCCAATTTGGCTATACATTAACCTATCGTCTAACCCCGCGACTGAAATAGCGGGTTATTGTTTCTAAAGGGGTAAGGAAATGAATGTGGATAAATTTACTTTAAAGACTCAAGAAGCCTTACAAGCAGCCAAAGGCGTTGCTGAGCAGAGAAACCATCAACAGATTGATGTAGAGCATCTTCTGTTCGCTCTTCTGATGCAGAGAGAAGGGATTGTGATTCCCATCATCCAGAAACTGGGCTCCAATCCCAACCTCATCCTTTCTCAATTGGAAGCAGAGCTCAATCGAATTCCAAGAGTGACAGGACGGGGAGCAGGTCAGGTCTATCTTTCGAGTCGACTCAATGATATTTTGAATTCTGCCTGGAAAGAAGCAGAGCGATTGACCGATGAATATCTTTCGACAGAACACCTTCTCATCGCCATTGCAGATGAGAGAGGAGGGGTTTCTTCTCAGATCTTGCAACGAAATGGGGTGACGAAGGATGCGATCTTCAGGGTGTTGCAAGAGATCCGGGGATCGCAACGTGTAACGGATCAGAACCCGGAAGAGAAATATCAGGCCCTGAAGCGATATAGCAGGGACCTCACTGAGGAGGCGAGGAAGGGAAAACTCGATCCCGTGATTGGTAGAGATGATGAGATCCGTAGGGTGATTCAAGTACTTTCTCGAAGAACGAAGAATAATCCTGTTCTGATCGGTGAACCAGGTGTTGGAAAGACAGCTATCGTCGAAGGATTGGCACAGAGGATCGTCAAAGGAGATGTTCCCGAAACGCTCAAGAACAAGAAGCTGGTTGCGCTTGACCTGGGAGCCATGATTGCGGGTGCAAAATTTCGTGGAGAGTTTGAAGAGCGGTTGAAGGCCGTTTTGAAAGAGGTCACCGCAGCCGCAGGGAATATCATCCTCTTCATTGATGAACTTCATACTCTGGTAGGTGCTGGTGCTGCCGAAGGGGCGATCGATGCCTCCAACATGCTCAAGCCTGCTCTGGCGCGGGGCGAGTTGAGGTGTGTGGGCGCAACCACGCTCAATGAATACAGGAAGTATGTGGAGAAGGATGCGGCCTTAGAGAGGAGATTCCAGCCGATCTATGTGGCCCAACCAACAGTTGAAGATACGATTGCCATCTTAAGGGGCTTAAAGGAGCGATACGAAGTTCATCACGGGGTCAAGATCAAGGATTCAGCCCTCATTGCCGCTGCAATGCTCTCCCATCGATACATCTCAGACCGATTTCTTCCGGATAAGGCGGTCGATCTGATTGATGAGGCGGCTTCGCGACTTAGGATTGAAATTGATAGCGTGCCCATGGAGATTGACGAAGTTCAGCGAAGGGTGATGCAGTTGGAGATTGAGCGGCAGGCTTTGAAAAAAGAGAAGGATAAGGCCTCCGTAGAGAGATTGAAGAAACTCGAAGAAGAACTTGCCAGTCTGAAAAACGAAGTGCAGGAGAAGAAACTGAGATGGGAGAATGAGAAGAAGGCCATTTCACGAATCCAGCAGATCAAAGAACAGATGGAAAAGACCAAGCAGATGATGAAGGAGGCAGAGCGAGAGGCTGACTATTCGAGACTGGCAGAATTGCAATATGGTGAGATGACCCACCTTGAGAAGGAGCTGAAACAAGAAGAGGAGAAACTCGCTGAGCTTCAAAAGACAGGGAAGATGCTCAAGGAGGAGGTGGATGAGGAAGATGTGGCTGAAGTCGTCTCCAAATGGACCGGAATTCCAGTCGCAAAGATGTTGGAAGGGGAGGTAGAGAAACTGGTCCACATGGAGGAGAGATTGAAGCAGAGGGTGGTAGGCCAGGAAGATGCGATCGTGGCCGTTTCAAATGCCGTAAGAAGGGCGAGGGCTGGCTTGCAGGATCCAAATCGTCCTATTGGGTCATTTATCTTTATGGGTCCAACCGGCGTTGGAAAGACTGAGTTGGCAAGAGCCTTAGCTGAATTTCTCTTCGATGATGAACAGGCTATGGTCAGGATCGATATGTCCGAATTTATGGAGAAACATTCAGTCGCACGGCTCATCGGAGCCCCACCTGGATACGTGGGCTACGAGGAGGGAGGGTTTCTTACCGAAGCGGTAAGGAGAAGGCCCTACTCAATCGTCCTCATGGATGAGATTGAGAAGGCCCATCCAGAGGTATTTAATGTCCTCCTCCAGATTCTCGATGATGGGCGTTTGACCGATGGCCATGGAAGAACCGTTGATTTTAAGAATACGGTAGTCATTATGACGTCGAACATCGGAAGCCAGTGGATTGTGGATCTCGGAGAGAAGGATTATGAGGAGATGCGCCGCCGGGTCATGGAGGCAGTCAAATCTCACTTCAAACCTGAATTTTTAAACCGGATCGATGAACTGGTCATCTTTCATGGCCTTGGTTTGGATGAGATAAAAGCCATTGTAGAGATTCAGACGAAAAAACTCGAAAAGAGATTGCTTGAAAAGCGGATCAACCTTAAGATGACAGAAAAGGCAAAAGAATTTTTGGCTAAGGAAGGATTCGATCCTGCTTATGGAGCACGTCCGCTTAAGCGTGTGATTCAAAAAGAGATTCAGGACAAATTGGCCCTCAGAATGTTGGAGGGAAAATTTAAAGAAGGCGATACCGTGAATGTAGATGTAGATAGTAGAAAAGGAGAATTAGTATTCAAGACATAGAAGGATAAGTTAATAATTTTCTTGACAATAATCAAAAAAGGGGGTATATATACAGCGAAATTTGAGTTGATCACAGCGTCCAGGGAGGAGGGTTGGGTTGTAGGCACGTAGCTCAGGGGGAGAGCGCTACCTTGACGCGGTAGAAGTCTGGGGTTCAAATCCCCACGTGCCTACCAT
>CAKZKY010000419.1 GCA_937124575.1 uncultured Pseudomonadota bacterium
GCTTTCGAATACGCCATAAAGAAAATTGAGAAATTGAAAGTCTAATCCATAGTTTTCACGCAGGTTTCAGGTTAAAATAAGAAAGCACACCACTATGCTTTGACGAAGAGTAGGGCTCATAGATGAGAAGACCCAGAACCGCATAAAACATTCCATAATAGATTCGATTGACAACGGACCTGAGACTTTTCCCGCCCTCTAAAAGATAACGAGCTTCCTCGACGCTCTCCTTTGCCTGCTCTAACCTATGCAGGGCAAGCATGTTCTTCTTTTCATCAGTTATCATAGAGAAACCCCTTCCCGCTGGATGACTTTGTAAATCGGTGCCTCGGACATCGGCCCCTCTTCCAGCTCGTCCTTCCCGAAGACCAGTGCTGAAATGAAAACATCATGCTTCAGATTGATTCGATAAATGAGGTCGTCAATCTCCGCTACCATTGTCTGGTCATACTCAGGAATTTCTATCATCACATCCAGGTCGGAGTCCTCTGTTCCTTCGCCCCTCGCCTTCGACCCATAAAGGCGGATATCGATAATCGGATACTTCACCAACAATTCCTCTCGAAGCTCTTTTAAAGCCTTTTCTTCATTTTCCGCCAATTTCATGAATTAACCCTCCCTTCTTTTCTATATCCCCATTATTGGTAGACCAATAGGCATTGGGATAACCTGTTTTTGCTCTAAATAGTCATTCCCAAACATAGGTTTTTTCTGGGGGGTACCATCAACTTATTTTAGGCAACTTGCCTTCCCAATACCGGAACTTCTCATCTCATAGCTGAGCAACCCAATTGGTAATAGCCTTTCACAATACGGAAAATGACATGAAAATGGGCAGGATCTCCTAATTAGATTTCAAGAATCTATGGAAAATATATCAGATTATATATTCGAGAGCAAATAAGCCGTCAAAGACAACGATTATCTCTTCTTCGTATTCCCATCAAACATCCCACATTTGAGAGGAAATTGAATAAAAATTACCACCTCCATTACGAAGTGGAAGATTTGGGGGGCGGCGAGAATTTTGACTGCCAAGAACCCTAACCCCCCTTTCAGGAGAGAGCTTCAACTCAATGCGGTTCATTTTGTTGTGCGTAACTCTTCCTCCACTCTTTCTACTAAAAACATCTTTAATAAAGACTGATAAGGAATATCCCGCTTGTTAGCCAAAAGCTTAAGATGCTCAATAAGGGATTCAGGTAGCCTGATCGAAATGGTTTTGGTAGATGGCTTCAACTTTGGAAATAGCACTCTTTTTGCCTTTGAATAATCTATGTATTCTGTAGAATCGTGGGTTGACCAGAATTCAAATTCCTCTCTCTCATTCTTGAATCTTGGTACTTTTTTCAATCTTCTCCTCATAAAGTCTCCTCTCTCTTCTATTCATATCCCTCGCTGATATAACCCTTATTTTATTCTCCCTTATAGTGAAAACTACGAAAAGTAACCGTTCATCATCAGTTTTACCCAATACATAATAACGGCTCTCGGCCATAGAGTGGAGCTTATCTTCTCTGACAACAAGAGGTCTATTGAAGAAGACCTCTTCACATTCAATATGAGTCACTCTATGTCTTTCCCAATTCTTTTCAATATTCCCTTTATCCCAATCAAATCCCTCAACATGAAATAGATCCATTTAAATTCGCCTTTTTTGTATATTTTAAATATATACAAATCCAGAGGGCATGTCAAATCTTAAAATTTTTAAACCTTCTTTGCCTGCTCTCCTATTGTCTGGTCTTTCTTGTCTATTTAGTTTATCTAGTTTATCTGGTTTATCTGGTCGTTTTTTAAATCTTTTCGAGGACGGTGATGTAGTCTCTGGCGGTTTGGTCGCGGGAGAGGTGAGTTAGAATATAGGATCGTCCATTCATTCCAAGGGACTTCCGCAAATCAAGATCACCATAAAGTCGAAAGATGGCCTCTACCAATCCATCCACATCCTCCGGTTTAACAAATCTTGCACTTACGAAGTGCAAGGATTTTTAATCAATTACCTGACTTTCGCCAATTTTTTAGAACCAATTGATTTTATTGGTAAATATAATCTATTTTGTATAGCCTAATAA
>CAKZKY010000420.1 GCA_937124575.1 uncultured Pseudomonadota bacterium
AGCGAGATTGAAGCGGTGGTAGGTAAGTTGGTAGGAAAGAGCGAAGCTCTTTACAGGAAGTTGTGCATCCATCTGAGCCATCAATGGAGCGGATGGAAGCTCGAAGAAATCGGGACACATTTTGGGATGACGGGTGCTGCAGTGAGCCAGATGAGTCGGAGATTTGGAAAGATGGCGGAGAAAGACAGGAGCATAGAAAAACTACTTGAAAGTATAAAGGGGAAATTGTTCAATATTGAGACCTGACCCCATTTACCATTTTATGAGGGCAGAAGATGGAAGTGATGACTATTTTTGGAACAAGACCGGAAGCCATCAAGATGGCCCCCATCATCCTTAAAGGACGAAAGGACGAGTCCTTGGATATAAAGGTGTGCATTACAGGTCAGCATAACGAGATGCTTCACCAGACCCTTGATTTTTTCGGAATCAGACCCGATTATGACGTCAATGCCATGAAGCCCAACCAGTCGCTTTTCGAAATGACGGCCAATATGCTCAGAGGTCTTGAGAATATTCTGGTTACTGAGAAGCCTGAACTTGTCCTGGTCCAAGGGGATGCCACCAGCGCCTTTGTAGGAGCCTTGGCCGCCTTTTATATGAAAATCCCTATTGCCCATATCGAAGCAGGTCTGAGGAGTTTTAATAAGTATGCCCCTTATCCAGAAGAAATCAACAGGATTCTTGTGAGCCATATGGCCGATTATCATTTTGCACCAACCAACCGAGCTAAAGAAAACCTTACGAAGGAAGGGATCAGAGAAGAACATATCTTTGTTGTTGGCAATACGGTCATTGATGCGCTTTATCTTACCCTCGATTTAATTCAAGATGATGAGAATAAGTTTTTTGATTATTTCTCTTACTTAGATATGACGAAACCTATCCTTCTGGTCACCTGCCACAGGCGAGAAAGTTTCGGTGAACCTTTCAGGAACATATGTCTGGCATTGAAAAAGATTGCTGGAGATAATCATGTCGAGATTGTTTATCCTGTGCATCTAAACCCGAATGTGAAGAAACCTGTCTTTGAAATACTCGAAGGGCAGCCGAACATCCATCTCATCCCTCCACTCGACTATCCTCACCTCATATGGCTTATGAAAAAATCTTATCTCATCCTTACCGACTCGGGTGGTATTCAAGAGGAGGCGCCGAGTCTTGGTAAACCTGTTCTGGTCGTAAGGGAAGTGACGGAACGGATCGAAGGGGTTGAGGCAGGAACCTGCAGAGTGATTGGGACGAGTAGGGAAAGGATCGTGAATGAAACCAGACGCCTCTTGACAGGGGGGCAAGAATATACAAAAATGACAAAAGCCATCAACCCCTATGGTGATGGAAAATCCTCTAAAAGAATTTTGTATTTAATAAAAAATATCCTTTGCAGAAAATAATCTATTTTGCACCCATCGAATGGGATTTTATATACCAAAGGCCCCAACATTTAGCCCAAAGGCTTTCGGGGGCTTATGATTTTTATTATTTTCAGCCTTTAGGACTGAGAAATCTCCGAATCTCAGACTGGAAGAGGGGGTTGAGGCGTGTCTATGGAATGGTCAGACAGAGGAACCCACATCCCAATCTTCATATTAAAAATTTGATTTTTATCCCAATCATCAGTCGCCATTTACAAAAAGCCAATCTATGGTTTTTAAAAAAACAACTTGTCCCCCTTGCTGACCAAAGATCCATTGTTTGGATCACCACTCCGTCCCCCCTTTTCCCTGACCTATTGAATCAGATTCAATTTAAATCATTGGTCTATGAGATGATGGATGATTATGCTAAAATTCATACTTCCATAGAAACACATATTAAGGAAACGGAGACATGGCTTATCAACAGGGCAGACCTAATCGTCGCGACCTCCTCCAGATTATTTGAAAAGGGAATGAAGCTAAATCAACAAAAAAAGGCAGTGCTCATCCGAAATGGAGTAGATTATGATTTTTTTAATAAATTAGACTACCAAAGGCCCCCGGATTTGAAAAATATGGGAAAGATTGTCGGGTTTATAGGGACAGTAGAACATTGGATCGATTTTGAAACTATGTATTCCCTTGCCGAGAGGTGGGTAGATATAGACTTTGTTTTCGTCGGTCCCATTAAAATTCGAGGGTTGCCCAAAAGGAAAAACCTCCATTATCTTGGAGAAAAAAAATATAATGAGATCCCCCATTATTGCCATTTTTTTGATGTCTGCCTTATCCCATTTAACCCTGGCGAACTTGCAGATGCGATCAACCCTGTCAAGCTTTATGAATATTTTGCATTAGGTAAGCCTGTTGTGTCTTTTGAGATGAAAGAGCTTCTGCCCTTTGCAGACCTTCTCTATCTGGCGAAAGATAGACAGGATTTTTCAATAAAATTAGAATCAGCCCTGATGGAGAACGATGATCGAATGAAAGCGAAAAGGAGGGAGTTGGCAAGACTGAACGATTGGTCTGTAAAGGTCAGGTCACTCCAGCAGGCCCTATCCCATTTATAAACGAAAAACCACGGTTTCTGAATTCGAGTCAGAGGTTTCCCTTGCATCATGACGCAAAAGTTTCCGTCATCATTCCAACCTTAAACGCAGGAAATTATTTAAAGCCGCTTTTCGCTTCGCTCAGGAGACAATCAGTCCAGACAAACCAGATATTGGTTGTAGATTCCTGTTCAAAAGACGACACGATCAATATCTGCAAAGCCTTTGGAGTGGATTGCATTCAAATAGAGGCAAAGCGATTTGATCATGGGGGGACGAGAAATCTTGCAGCTTCGAGAGCAACAGGCGATATTCTGGTTTTCATGACTCAGGATGCTCTTTTTGTGGATGGGGATTGCCTTAAAAACTTGATCAAACCTTTGGATGATCCCTCCATCGCCGCCTCTTATGGAAGACAGGTTCCCAAAGAAGAGGCAAATCCCATCGAGAGGTTTTTAAGGTTTTTTAATTACCCTTCTATGGGAAGGATCAAGGGGATTGAGGATTTACCCGAGTTGGGGATAAAGACGTTCTTTTTTTCTGATGTCTGCTCAGCCATAAAGAAAAGCGTCTTTGAAGAAATGGGTGGATTTCCCGATAGGACGATCGTGAACGAGGATATGTTTTTAGCGGCAAAACTCATCATGAAGGGATATCGAATCGCTTATCAGGCCAATGCGGTAGTATTCCATTCCCATCATTACCCATTGAAGAGGCAGTTTCAAAGGTATTTTGATATCGGTGTCTTCTTCAGGAGAAACAAGTGGATCAGAGATCTGGCAGACTCAGAAAAAGAGGGGATGAAATATTTCAAAGAAATCCTTAGATTTTTAGTTGACAAAAGGCAGTTAAACTGGATACCTTATGTCTTAGCCGATACGGCAACTCGATACCTTGGATATAGATTGGGCTTGTTAGAAAACAGTCTCCCTTTATCTATCAAGAGATACATAAGTTTTAATAAGGCCTTTTGGGAAAGAGAGATATAGCTTGCTTTCACGATCAGTGTGACTTGAGATGCTAAAAAAGCATGCCGGATTTTTTAAATCTCTATTTATCATTTCAGACCTTCTTATCCTTTCGCTGGCCTGGGTCATTTCCTATGAAATCAGGTTTTATACGACCCTGATCCGACCTCCTCTGTTGGGCACCCCTTCTTTTGCAGGTCATCTCGAATTACTGATTCCCCTTTTGGTCCTGTGGGTTCTGGTATCGAAGAAGACTCAACTCTATCGGCCAAGACGGATGGACTCTTTTTTTAGAGAATTTTTCGATGT
>CAKZKY010000421.1 GCA_937124575.1 uncultured Pseudomonadota bacterium
AGGGAGGTACTTTTTTCTTTTAAAAGACCTTGCATCCTTTCAGCTTCAGCGTTAGACTGGTCATTGATGGTATTGAACGCTTTCTCCCGCTTATACCTTCTCATTCCTCTTATTATCACCTTCCTTTTAAACATCAGTTTCGCCCTAACAGACGAGGAGGCTTTAAGACTCTATTCTCTCCTTAAGAATAGACCCATTGGAGAGAGAATCGCTTTCTGGGCCGAAAGGTTTGTAGGGACCCCCTATGATCAGGACCCAATGGGTGAGTACGTTACAAGGGCAGTCATTGTAGCCGATGAAAGAGTCGATTGTATGTATTTGATCTTTCGTGCCGTTGAACTGGCCTTCAGCCAAACACCCGAAGAGGCGATCCAAGTGGCCCTCGAAAAACGATTCCATTCAAAGGGAATGCTTAAGGATGGAAAGGTGACCAATTATGAAGACCGGTTCGAATATGGAGAGGATATGGTTACCAGTGGGAAGTGGGGAACGGAGATTACTTCCTGGCTGGGGAAGACAGAAAGAATCAAAGGATCGAGGGGGATCCCTTTTTTGGATATGCTTCCTATTGCTTCAACGCTGAAAGGGAAAGGAAAATTGAAAAGTGGGGATATCCTCTTTTTCATCAAGAAGGTTGAGGATAGGAAAAAAGGGGAGATCGTCGGACATATTGGGATCATTAAGGTAGAGGAGGAGCCCTACCTCATTCACGCCAGCGGCACGAAAGGGAAGGGCGGAATGGTAAAGAAAGTTCTATTAAAAGATTATGTTAAGACCATGCCTTTTATCGGTGTCTTGGTGACCCGCTTTGAGTAATATTAGGCTCATCCAAAGGGGAGGTGATCAGCCTCCCCTTTTTCATCTCATGCTCCCCCTCTTAAGAGATCACTTTTTCGACCTGATCACCAGCACATTACAAGGACTTTCCCTTAGCACTCTCTCTGCTGTACTGCCGAATAAAATTTTCTCGATCTCGCTCAATCCATGGCTGGCAAGAACGATTAAGTCAATTTGGTTTTCCTTCGCATAATGGGCTATTTCAAGATGGGGTTTTCCCCTTAGCATTTTGTACTGGCAGGATTGAACCTGCTGGCTTACCTCGGAGCAGATCTTTTTTAATTTCTCTTCCATCTCTGTTCCCATGGATTGAGCTATCCGAATCCAGTCCATTTTGATATTGGAGGAGATTGCAAACTCGGAGAGATGATCCGGGTCCTGATAGACATGAACGATATGAAGGCCCGCTCCATATTTTTGGGCCATGTCAATGGCAAAAGGCAAGGCTGCCTTTGCGCTTTCGGAGAAATCGGTACAATAAAGAATCTGTTTACAGGTTACCATTGGCTTCCCTCCTTTCAGCCATTAGAGCAGAAAGATAGCGACGATCACAACGCCAACGAATCCTGCCAGCGTAGGCCAGAGGTTTCTTCTGGCGATTTCAACTGGGTCCGTGCCGGTGATCGCGGCTGCCGGAATGACGGCCCAGGGGACGATGCATCCACCTCCCACAGCAATAGCGAAGTACTGACCGAGTGCGCCAAGCGTGGCAATATCGAGTTTGGTTGCTCCACCAAGGGCCTGGGCAAGCGTTCCAACCAGAGGCAATCCTGAGAATCCTGAACCATCCAATCCGGTAATACCACCCACCACAGCCTGAACCACAGCAACTGGAATCCGGCTCAGAGGAACGGCATTGGCCAATGCCTGACCCAAATCGAAGAGAAGCCCTCTTGCTCCTTCACCAAAGATCGCTTTTGCTGTTCCCGGAGAGCCCATGAAGAAGAAAGCCGCGATCAGAAAGACTGGAGCGAAGATTCTGACCCCGAACATAAAACCTGCACGGGCGTGTTCGGTCAATTTTGCAAACCCTTCTTTTCCGTAGGCTCCGAATCCAACAAAGACCATGATGATCCCAACCGTACCGCCTAAGAGGGCTGTGGCATCTCCTCCTCGCAATTTGAAAGTCAACATGCCCACAATGACGAGGGCAAAGAGAATGGCAATTATCCATAGGGCTGGCTTCTTAAATCCAGGGGCGGCCTTTGTCCACTTCTCTCTTTCGGCTCTGGCCTCTGGACTGATCTCAAAAGGGGCCCATTCAATCGGTTTTCCAGCAGTGGCCTTGATGTCTTTCTTCACAGCGAGAAAGGAGAGAGGAAGAGCGATGATGCCCCAGACAATCAGCATGGGAAGACTCTTTCCCATTACATCAACCACTGCCACCCCAGATGCTTTGGCTGTGATGCCAGGGGCACCCTGGATGATGAAGTCTGTGGTCAGAGCACAACCATAGCCAAACATGCTGATGGCCATGGCTGCACTGATAGGAGGGAGCCCAGCCTTAATCGCTCCGGGTAGAAGCAGGGTTCCAACGAGCGCAATGGCTGGCGATGGCCAGATGACCCAGGCAACGATCATGATGACAAAACCCATGACCCAGTAGGCTATAGCAGGAGAGACCATGATGGATCGTATCGGCCGGAACATCATCTCGGCCATGCCGGTCTCTTCGAGCATCTTTGCCATGGCGACGATGAGGGAGATGATGACCACAACTCCTAACAATTCACTGAAGGCAACGGTGACCGAATTGAAGACCGCCTGGACCGCTTTGACCAGATTGCCTGTGATGACCCAGGCAAGGATGAGAGATCCGATGATACAGACGAGCGGTGTCTCTCTCCTCAAAGACATGGTAATCAGAATGAGAACGATGAAGATTGCATAGACCCAATGTGCCGCTGTGAGCTCGACCATAGGACACCTCCTCCATTAAATTGATGTTGATTGGAAAATTCCTGACATTCCTGCCTGTTCCACCCTCTTCTCAATCTCCTTTAGATCTGTTGAGTAGAGGCCCTTCTGAGTCATTCTTTCGAAGTAGACTGACCCAGAAAAGGTATATTTATATCCTAGGCCTTCCTCGGTCTCCATCTGAGTGCGAACATAGGCAATCGCATCACCCACAGCAAGGGTGTCAGGGAGAACAAGTGGTCTCTCTCTTCGGATCTGTCTCACAGCATTAAAGCCAGCCAGTGTTCCGGTGACGATCGCCTCGGTATGACCCACTAAGAGTCCTGCCTTCTCACCAGCGCAGAATAGATTTTCAATCCCCTTCACTTTCAAGGTGTCATCTCGGGGTGCCATTCCTACATATCGAATGGAGTTTCCAATACCTCCTGCATAGGGGTCTTCGTAACGAGCATTTTCAAATCCCGATATCCGCCTTAAAGCCTCAAGGGGGAAGAATGGAACCATAAGCTTGGCATGGCCCGTGTCGAGGAGAATGAGGTTCTGCTCAAATTCGGGCAGAGCGTATTGTTGGCAGGCCTTGATGGAAAGTTTGTCTTTCGAGCGCTCCATGGGTGGGATGGGGATGATGGCCACTCCTTCTTGATCGAGGAGACGGACCATCTCATGGGAGAGCGATTCTTTGAAGAGTTTACAGGAGCCACTCATGGCACCGACTTGCTCACCCTTTCGGCCAACCATTTCCGTGATGCCAGCCTTGGCTGTAAGACTAATTCGTCCGCCGAATGAGGGGCAACGGAGAATGCACATGGCACAGCCATTTCCATACTTATTACAATTGGCAGGAGGGCCTGCGGTTCCGGTGGCATCGATGAAAGCATCCCCTTCAAAACGAATCTTCTCCTCTCCCTGTTTTACGGTAACCGCTTTAATCCAATGGCCATCCTTCTCTACCTCCTCCACCCGTGAGGATAGAAGAATGGCGATTCCTCTCTTGATCAGGAAGTCCTTGACGCGGGGTTCCATGGTGGCCACATTGTAAAGAGAGGCATGTCGATGGCCAGGGAATTGAATGTTGCGATGGAGGGTATTCTGATCGATGAGCTGGAAGAGTTCACCGCCTCCCATGGCGATCATCTCTTCTGTGGCGGTGAAGCGGCCATTGTTCCGCATGATCCCTCCGACCAGACCGGTTCCGAGAAGCATATCGGTCCTTTCGATCAGAAGGACTTCAGCCCCCAATTTCTGGGCTGAGAGAGCGGCAGCACATCCTGACCACCCACCCCCCGCAATGACCACCTTCATGAGAGCCCCCTCTCTCCGAGGATGGATTTTTTATTTA
>CAKZKY010000422.1 GCA_937124575.1 uncultured Pseudomonadota bacterium
AGCATGGGGGTGGATACAGGTGAATTGGTCTGCCTGGTGGGCCCCAATGGAGCGGGCAAATCAACACTCTTACGAGCCATTACCGGACTGGTAGCTTGGGAAAGAGAGATCACACGCAGATCAACTCATGGAGAGATCGTCATTGAAGGAACTGTGACCTTTGATGGAGAACGGATTGACAAGGTACCTGCCCATGACATTGTGAGACGAGGACTGATCCTCTGCCCGGAGAGAAGAAGACCCTTTCGAGAAATGACGGTCATTGACAATCTCATGGCTGGATCCTATCTGCTGACGGACAGGGGAGAAATCCAACGAAATCTGAGTAAGGTCTATCAACTCTTTCCCGTGCTTCGGGATCGCACCAATCAGATCTCCGGAACGCTCTCGGGTGGAGAACAGCAGATGCTTGCCATAGGCCGCGCATTAATGTCCCGGCCCAAGCTGCTCTGTATTGACGAACCCTCTACCGGACTCGCCCCCCTGTTGCGAACTGAGGTTTTTCAAAAAATTGAAGAGATCAGCAAATCAGGACTGACCGTGTTGCTTATCGAGCAGGAGGTAAGCACGGTCTTCAAAATGTCCACCCGAAACTATGTCCTCTCCTCTGGAAAGATCATCGCCGAAGGGCCCGGCGAACAGTTGCTCCAAGACGAAGTCCTCCGCAAAACCTACCTGGGGTTGTAGGGGCAATTCATAAATTGCCCCTACAATTGGATATGGGGCCTTGATGATTAGAATCTCTTAAAACGGATATTTTCCCATCTTGATCGTGTAATCTGCAACCTCCCGTCTTAAGGCGACCGTATTGACAGGAGTGAACCGGGTCAGTTTTTTCAGGGCAGAGAGTTGTGTCCGAAGCGTATCCCCTTCGGCAATGGCTGAAAAGGCTTGCCGGGCATAATCTTCGATCCGGTGGAAACCATCGTTGACATAGACTTTGACCATGGCCTTCTGGATCTGGGCTTTCTCATCGCCGGCTTTCTCCAACGACTTTAAAGCCCTAAGCAAAGCGCTCTCCATGGCAAAGACCTCGATGACAATATCACTGATCAGCGCGAGGATCTCCTGCTCATCCGCCAATTTCATCATATATTTTTGGACAGCGGCCCCTGCGACCAGAAGCGCAATCTTTTTGGCCATCTCAACCATCTCCTTCTGCATGGTGAGCTGTCCATCATCTGATTCCACTTTGGGCCTTAGCCCAAGGAGTTCGCCTGCCACTTTCTGGGCGGCTACCAGAACAGGAAGCCGTCCTTTCATCGCCCGTTTGGTCAGCATGTCCACAATGA
Organism: uncultured Pseudomonadota bacterium; assembly: GCA_937124575.1. GTDB lineage: Bacteria > Desulfobacterota > BSN033 > BSN033 > UBA1163 > RBG-16-49-23. The sequence goes on from CAKZKY010000422.1 coordinate 1,293, forward strand.
GAAGACGGTTGATCTCATTGGTCCCTTCCCAGATTCGATTGATTCGATTGTCCCGGTACCCTCGCTCGATCTCATAATCATGAATGTACCCGTATCCACCGTGGATCTGTAGCGCCTCATCCACAATGTAGTCGGCCATCTCCGAGGAGTAGACCTTGTTGATCGAATCCTCAATGGCATATTCCTCAATTCCATTGGCCATCTGAATTCCAACATCTTCGGCATTGGAATCAATCTTCTGTAAGATCCGGTCCACCAGAGCTGCCGTCCGATAAACCATGCTCTCTGTCGTAAAGGTTCGGATCGCCATCTCGGCGATCTTATGTTTGATCATACCGAACTCAGCAATCGGCTTTCCAAACTGGACCCTCTGTTTCGCATAGGTCACCGCACCCTGAAGGGCATATTTGCAAGCTCCCAGACATCCTCCACCTAACTTAAATCTACCGATGTTGAGGGTATTAAAGGCAACGACATGACCCTTTCCGACTTCCCCCAACACATTCTCAACCGGCACTTTGGCGTCCGAGAAGATCACGCTTCGGGTTGATGATCCCTTCATTCCCATCTTATTCTCTTCCTCATCGAGAGAGACGCCTTCAAATTTTCGTTCAACGATGAAAGAGGTGAATTTAGTCCCATCCACCTTGGCATAGGTGACAAAGAGGTCAGCAAATCCAGCATTGGAGATGAATTGTTTTTGACCGTTGAGAATGTAATACTTACCATCCGCACTGAGCACGGCCGTTGTTTTGGCATTGAGGGCGTCGGAGCCCGCTTCGGGTTCGGTCAGGGCATATGCAGGAATCATCTCTCCCGTTCCGATTTTGGGAAGATAGCGCTTCTTCTGCTCCTTATTCCCAAAAAAGATGATTGGAAGAGAACCGATACCTGTATGCACGGCATAGGCGGTCATAAAGGAGCCTCCGCCCTGAGCCAG
>CAKZKY010000423.1 GCA_937124575.1 uncultured Pseudomonadota bacterium
TTAAATTTTAACGATATCTTCTTGGATCGCGATAAGGATGGAATGGTCGACACAGTCGATCTTCAAATTCACCTCAGCCCCACCTGCGGGAAATCAGAGATTCTCAGTGCCATATTCGATTTGTGCGCTTCCATTGGGTTTGAGGCAATGGGAATCAATCTACCTATCGTAACGGATGATACGGAGATAGATCCTTCATTCAAACATCACCTCTTTATCGGGCTTTCCAATGAACTTAAAGTAATTTCTGACAATAATCTTGTAAGTATTTGGTATTTAAGAGAAAAAGATGAGCCGTCATTGGTCAAATCAATCAGGGGTTTTACCTTATCCTTGTTCCTGAACTCCAAAACTGAAAGGCGGTCGAGACAGACTATAAAAAAATTTTCAAAAAGAAGGGGATTTAACCTTTTTAACCCATTTTCGAACGAGGGATTTTATGAGGCCGCAATGGAGGATCATTTAGCGTTCTTCTTTCCCTACAAGATCCTCTTATTCAGCCATTTGGAACCGCAAACTGCTAAAGAGGCAGCCAATTTTGCCGCACGGTTGGGGTTGGAGAGCCTTCAGATATCATTACCCCTTGCCTTCTCTCAATCCTCAAAACCAACTGATAAAAGCCCCGTAATTTATATTGGGAAAGGAGAAGATTTAAGAGAGATTGGACTTCAGAGATTTTCCAATTTTATTCATCAATGGGATTCGGGTATCTTTTTGATTCCTTCAAGGCATCGAATTCCAGATCTTCTGATCTGTGGGGATGAAGGGGGCCTTCAAAAGATACTCAGGTACCTCAGTACCCTTCCAGAAGATTCAAAAGGGCCGACAGATCCCATCTTTTCCGGAATCAAAAAGTTCGCAGAAGGGCTGAAAGAGTTTATCTTCAGGCGTCCGAGTGCCCCTCCTTCTTCTCAAAATATTAAGGTCTGTCGGTATTCCATCGATGATGAGAGAAAAGAGGTTATTACATTACTGAAAAGGGAGTTAGCGAAGGTTCCCCCTAAGAAAGGTCTTTTGGAGATAGAGATCTTTTTAACAAGACCAGAGAAGGAAAGACGGCTTTTTGCCGAAGAGTTAAGAGAGTTGATCGAAAAAGTCGGGTATGAAGAAAGGAGAGTGCATCTCACCATCTTAAATGCTTATAAGCCTGGATTGAGCTGGATGAGAGAGGTTGTTTTAAGGGAGATTGCAAAAGAAAAGCCCGAAAGGGTAGAGATTGCCTTTCAACCCTTCCGGGAGAAGGGGTTAGAGGAACCTATCCGATGGCTTCAAGAGATTTACCCCATTGATGAGATATTTGCCCGTAAATTATCCATTTCAAAAGAGAGGATTGAATTTAAGCAAGACTCAAGAATCAAAGAGGTCTATTGCGTCCGTGCGTGGCGAAAAGGGAAGATGGTTTATGAAGCTCAATTTTCACCAAAATGGAAGAAGATGAATTATCTCCGATTATTTCCAAGATTGGGGAAAGTTCATCCTTGTGTAGGGTGGTTAGGAGTTAAGATCGATGGAGAGAAGTTTTTGGATCAACCGATCCACACAGGGATCGGACAGGCCTGGAGGATCTATCAAGAAGAGATCCTGCCCATCATCAAAAAAGAGGCTGACCGTGTCCTTTCGATAAAGAAAATTCTACCCAAGTCTTGCCTCTTTGAAGAGCTTCGGTTTGATGTCTATTTAAATTACCCGATGGAGGAATTGGGGGTCGATGAAGAACGCATTTCACCTCTCGAGGCCCTTCATGAGGATCTCTACTTCGTGACGTTAGATTTTTTCGCTCATTATCTGAAGATGAAAAAGGCATCACACATTTATCCAGGTCGAATTCTTCCGTTTGTCCATCCCAATGATTCCCAAAAAAAAGGGACTCTTAAGTTTACCCTGATTCAACTTCCTGAATCCAATGATGGGAAAGAGAGAAGAGTCGAAATTTCATTGAATGGGATCGGCCTCAGAGGCTCAGATGTCATGGCTGATCTCTCCATCGAGATTGAGGGTCAAGAGAATCTAAAGAGGGTGAGAAAGAGAATCGAATCTTACGAGAATCTCAGAAGCAGTGGATACAGAATCGAAAGTTTAAACGAGGAGAGGGGATCAAAGGCAAGGCTAAACATCATTACCACTGGATCAAGTTTAATCGAAATGAGACCCACTCAGCCTAAAAAGGTGATGAGACCCCAGACGATACCAATGGAGAGGTCTATCGGATATGCAGAAGGGGTGAGTCTAATCCGTTCCTTTGAAGGCCTTCCAGGAGTCCATGTCATAGAGGAAGGTCGTTCCTCGGGCGGACTTCCCCTCTATTCCCTTGAGCATACCTATCCCTGCCCAAGCCAATTTGTCTCTCATCGGAAAAGGGCATGGTTGAAACCCACATTCTTTATCAACTGCCGCCACCATGCCAACGAGATTTCCAGTACCAATGCAGGGCTGAAGTTGTCCTATCTCCTTGCATCACAGCCTGACATACAGAGGTTGTTAAAGAAGGTGAATGTGGTTATCAATCCGATGGAGAATGTAGACGGAGTCATTGTTTTGGAAGAGATGTTGAAAGAGACTCCCAGAGATAAACTCCATGCAGGCCGATATAATCGGGCGGGGCAGGAATACTACGATGAGTATTTTAATCCGAACACGCCATTTGGAGAGGCCCGAGTGAAGCAAGAGATCTGGAACAGATGGCTTCCGGATATCTGTGTGGACAATCATGGTTTTCCATCCCATGAATGGGACCAGCCTTTTTCAGGATATGCTCCGTTTCGATTTAGAGAGTGGTGGATACCCAGGGCTTTTTATTTCTTTTACCTTCCATTTCTGGAAGAGGGGAGAAGATCGAGAAGAAGAATCCGGTCGGAAAAGTTTGGTAAAAAGATTTGTAACTTTCTAATAAAAGATAAGATCATTGTAGAGAGGAACATCAATTTTTTTAAACGATATCTGACGTACAGAAAGGAGGGGAAGACACCTCGTTATAAAATGAAGAGCAGAATGTCGTTCTTTCCGCTTCAGAAACGGTTCCAACGAACAAATTATGCATATCGATATCCCCAGATCACTGGCATGGATTTTATTACGGAGGTGGCAGACGAGATCGTTTGTGGAAAATCTCTAAAGAACTGCCTCTCCGCTCATCTCCAAACCAATCTCGCTGTCATAAATTTATTGAATTCTCTTCATTTTCTTGTTATGAAAAAGTATCAGGTGGACCGCGAGGGGGTCCATGTCACGTGGTACCGTGAAAGACCTTTGAATTTTAGAAAGTAAGTAGTCAACCGGTGAGCGGAATACATTGAAGAGAAAGGAGAAAGGTATGAAAAGGTTATCTTGGGTTGTTCTCATGCTGATTTTCATGGTTGTTTGTCCATCTTATCTCTTTTCCCAGACCCCTGTGAAGGGAGGGACGCTGACCTGGGGAAGAGGAGGCGATTCGGTCACGCTCGATCTCGCTCAGGCGACCGATGGAGAATCCATCAAAGCAGGTATCCAGATCTTGGAGAACCTTGTGATGTTCAGAAAGGACAGTATGGATGTGGAGCCCCAACTGGCTACCTCTTGGAGCGTCTCAAGTGACGGCCTCGTATGGACCTTCAAATTGCGAAAAGGGGTGAAGTTCCATGATGGAACGCCCTTCAATGCCCAAGCGGTGAAGGTCTCTTTCGATCGGGTCATCGACAAGAACCACCCCCTCCATAAATTCGGGACATGGAGATATCCTGCTTTAGGGTTGGGACCCGTTAAAGAGGTCAAGGTGATTGAATGATTACACAGTGTCTTTAAGAACCGAGAAGCCCTATGCTCCATTGGTGGCCAACCTGGCCCTTTGGCTCTGCCCCATCCTTTCTCCGACTGCCCTCGAAAGATATAAGGGGGATATCGGCCGAAATCCGATCGGGACCGGCCCTTTTAAATTTGTGAAATGGGTTAAGGATGACCAGATCGTCGTGGAGCGAAATGAGGAGTACTGGGGAGACAAGCCCCATCTCGATCGGATCATTTTAAAGGCCATTCCTGAGGTCTCTGCCCGTTTCATGGCCCTTCAAACGGGCGCCATTGATATCGCTGATGACCTCGATCCTGATTCCATCCAGATGGCTAAAGGAAATCCCAACTTCAAGGCGATTGAACAGCCCAGTGTCAATGTGGGTTATCTGGCTTTTAATACCAAAAAGCCGATCCTCAATAACAAGATCGTCAGGCAGGCAGTCAACCATGCCATTGATAAGCAGACGATCATCAAAACGATCTTCAGGGGGCTGGGAATGCCCGCTGTCAATCCTTTCCCTCCAAGTATGTGGGGCTACAATTTCAAGATTAAGGATTATGAGTATAATGTTTCAAAGGCCAAGGAACTATTAGCCAGGGCAGGCTATCCAAATGGTTTTAGTACGGAACTCTGGGCCATGCCGGTTTCAAGGGCCTATATGCCCGAACCGGTGAAGACAGCAGAACTGATCCAGGGATATTTAGCTGCTGTTGGCATTAACGCTAAGATTGTTCGTCATGAATGGGGCGTCTATCTGGATAAGACCTCCAAAGGGGAACATGACCTCTGCATGTTAGGTTGGCTTGGAGGAAATGCCGACCCAGATAATTTCCTCTACGGACTACTCCATTCAGATAATGCAAAACCTCCGGCGGCTAATGTCGCCTTCTGGCAGAATGATGAATTTGACCGTTTGGTCAAGGAGGCTCAAAGCCTCTTTGGAAAGGAGAAGCGGGCTCCTTTCTATTTGAAGGCACAGGAGATCTTCCATGAGGAGGTCCCCTGGGCTCCCTTAGCCCACTCCACGATCGTGCGGATCTATAACAAGAAATTGAATAATGTGCCGTTGCGACCGAATGGATTAAATTCATTCCAGATGGTCTGGAAGGAGAAATAACGTTTTTTGATCCATTTCATCGCGAGACGATTCTTTCACCTCATCTTCATTCTCATCGGGGTCTCCCTCTTGGTCTTCTTCATGTTGAGACTCATCCCTGGAGACCCCGCCCAGCTCCTCTTAGGCGAATTTGCTTCCCCTCAGGATGTTGCCGCCATACGTGAACGGTTAGGCCTGGATCGATCTTATCCCTATCAATACTTGATCTATATCCAAAACCTCTTCAGAGGGGATATGGGGATATCTATCCGCTCTGGCATTCCTGTCTCTGAGGAGATGTTTGTTCGGTTCCTGGCGACCGTTGAGCTTTCGGTTGCCGCCATGTTGATTTCGAGCCTTATTGGGATTTGGGCCGGAGTGATCTCATCCATTCGAAAATATTCTGCCTTTGATTATGGGGCTATGGTCATGGCTCTGGTTGGCATCTCCATGCCTATCTTTTGGTTAGGTTTGATGCTCATATATCTCTTTTCCGTCAAGCTTGGGCTCCTGCCGATGATGGGACGTTTTTCCATTGGAATGGATTATGAAACGATTACGGGTTTGGTTCTTCTGGATAGTCTTCTCAAAGGCAATTTCCCTCTCTTTTTGAATTCATTAAAACATTTGATTCTTCCGGCCTTCACCCTGGCCACGATTCCCATGGCCATTATCGCCCGGATGACCCGATCGAGCATGCTCGATGTGATGTCCAAGGACTATATTCGGACAGCCCGGGCAAAAGGGTTGAGCTATTCCAGGGTCATCCTTCAACATGCCTTGAAGAATGCTTTTCTTCCCATTCTAACAGTGATTGGGCTCAACTTTGGCCTCCTCCTGGGAGGGGCGGTTATGACCGAGACGATCTTTTCCTGGCCTGGATTGGGTCGCTATGTTGTGGATTCTCTTCTGGCTCGGGATTATCCTGCAGTTCAAGGATGTATCTTATTCTTTGCTGTTATCATGGTGTTGGTTAATCTGGTTGTGGATATCCTCTATTTCTATCTTGACCCGAGGTTAAGGATCGATGGAAAGGGTTGAAGTCTTTTCAGGATTGAAAAAAAATAGAAGAGCGTTGTTTGGATTGATCCTTATCGGCCTACTGGTTTTTGTTGCCTTGATCGGGCCATGGATTTCTCCATACAATCCCTTGACCCCCGACCCTATCCATCGTCTAAAAGGACCTTCGTGGTCTCATCCTTTTGGAACAGACAGCCTGGGGAGAGATATCCTCAGCCGGGTGATTTACGGAAGCCGGATTTCTATTCTGATCGGTCTGATTGCGGTCTCCATCTCCCTCATTCCCGGAACGATCCTTGGCCTTCTGGCCGGTTTTTATGGAAGGAGGGTAGATGAACCCATCATGCGAGGGATGGACATCATGCTTGCATTCCCGGCCATTCTTCTGGCGATCTTTATTACTGCCATTTTGGGGCCCAGTCTCTTAAATACCATGATCGCCGTAGGGATCGTCTATATCCCCCATTATGCAAGGATTGTTCGGAGTACCGTTCTCTCTCTGAAGGAGCAACTTTTCGTTCAGGCGGTCAAAGCCCTGGGTGGGAAAAATTTAAGAATTATTGCCCTCCATATTTTCCCAAATACGATTCCACCCATCATCGTCTATGCGACCCTGGGGATGGGCACGGCGGTTCTTCAAGCAGCAGCACTCGGATTTTTAGGTCTTGGCGCACAGCCTCCTACACCTGAGTGGGGGGCCATGTTAAGCGAGGGGAGGCAGTATATTCAGAATGCACCCCATGTGGCAGCCTTTCCGGGATTGGCGATCTTCACGCTGGTATTGGGTTTTAATCTTTTTGGAGATGGATTTCGGGACGTTTTAGACCCCAGTTTAAAATGAGATGGCCCATTCTTTGTTGGAAATCAGAGGACTAAAGACTTACTTCTTCACCGAGAGAGGAGTTGTTAAAGCGGTGGATGGAGTGGACCTTTCTATCCATGAAGGGGAGACGCTCGGCCTGGTGGGGGAGTCGGGATGTGGCAAATCCATGACCGCCCTGTCCATTATGCGATTGGTTCCAGAACCGATAGGGAAAATTGTTGAAGGGACCATTCAATTTGAGGGAACAGACCTGGTGAAGTTATCGGAAGCCGAGATGAGGAAAATACGCGGGAATCAGATTTCAATGGTCTTTCAGGAACCCATGACCTCACTCAATCCTGTCTTTAAAATCGGAACCCAGGTGGCTGAGGCGATTGAGCTTCACCAACAGGTCACTTCGAAAGAGGCTTGGGAACGTGCGATTGAGATGCTCCGGATGGTGGGCATTCCTTCGCCTGAGACGAGGGTGAATGAGTATCCCCATCAGATGAGCGGAGGCATGCGACAACGGGTCATGATTGCGATGGCCCTCTCATGTCATCCAAAGTTGATGATCGCTGATGAACCCACCACCGCTCTTGATGTGACGATACAGGCGCAAATTCTCGACCTGATCCATCGCTTAAAAGAAAGGGTAGGATCTTCCATTCTTCTCATCACACATAACTTAGGGGTGGTCGCTGAAGTGGCCCAATATGTGGGAGTGATGTATGCCGGCCACATCGTTGAATATGCGGATGTGATTCACCTTTTTAAAGATCCAAAGCATCCTTACACCCTTGGACTATTTCAGTCTATACCCAAAAAGAGAGGTTCCGGGAGAAGGGAACCTTTGAAAGCCATCCCCGGACTTGTTCCGGACCTGCTCGGGCTACCCGAAGGCTGTAAATTTCAGGATCGTTGTTCTCAATCTTTACCAAAGTGTAAGGACGAACCGCCACCCTGGATTGACATAGAACCCGGCCATCAGGTGAGGTGCTGGCTCTATGAATGAAGCATTGGTCGCCGTGAAAGGTTTAAAAAAATACTATCCCATCCGAAGAGGATTTTTTTCAAAATCAACGGATTGGGTCAAGGCCGTTGATGGAGTGGATCTGATCATCCGGAAAGGAGAAACCCTCGGATTGGTCGGGGAGAGTGGTTGTGGAAAATCAACCCTGGGCCGGCTCATCCTGAGGCTTGAATATCCAGATGAGGGAGTGGTTCAATTTGAGGGGAGAAACATCCTCGAATTCCATGACGATGAACTCCGCCAGATCCGGCGGGAGATCCAAATCATCTTTCAAGATCCCTATTCGTCGCTTAATCCGAGAAGAAGAGTGGGTTCCATTATTGGCGAACCCTTGACGATCCATGGGATCGCTAAAGGAAAAGACTTAGAAGATCGGGTGATCCAATTGATGGAAGTGGTTGGGCTGAGGCCTGATCAGCGGTTTCTCTACCCCCATCAGTTCAGCGGCGGGCAGCGCCAGAGGATTGGGATTGCCCGGGCACTTGCCCTTCAACCCAAACTGGTCATTGCCGACGAACCTGTCTCCAGCCTCGATGTTTCCATCCAGGCGCAGATTGTCAATCTTCTCCTATCACTTCAATCCGAATTTGGTCTGACCTATCTTTTTATCTCTCATGATTTGAATCTGATCGAGTATGTCTCCGATTGGGTGGCGGTCATGTATCTGGGTAAGATCGTGGAATGGGCTACTCAGGAGGTGATCTACGAAGATTCAATTCATCCGTACTCTGAGGCTCTCTTTTCCGCCAATCCAACGACCGATCCTTTGGCCAAGAGAAAACGAATCCTTTTAGAAGGCGATGTTCCCAGCCCGCTCAATCCACCCTCTGGCTGTCGGTTTCATACCCGGTGTCCGCTTCGAATGAATATCTGTGAAAGAGAAGAACCTCCTTTAACTCCAAGGCCGAATGGATCCCTCGTGGCCTGCCATGCAAGGTAAATAGAAATAGAATATGTACCTAAAAATGCGATCGCATTTTTAGGTACAGTTTTGGTAAATGCTTTTGGGAGAGAGAGTAGGTGAGGGGGAAGGGGGTGACTTTTATTCAATCCATCTTAAAAAGTTTTCTAAATGGTCCCTTGGGGATTTGAACTGGTTGATTGGGCTGTTTGGATCCGGATACCCTAATGCCACTCCGATGACGACCATCTTATTTTCTGGAATGTTCAGGACATCTTTGATTTCATCCTCGTAGGCAGTGATTAAACCGATGGGACATGTAGCCAACCCATATTCATGCGCCGCGAGAAGTAGGTATCCCAGAATCAGGCCGATGTCTACGAGACGGGATTTTGGAAAGGAATCGTCGAGGCAGATCAGGATGACGACAGGAGCTCCATAGAAGTTACAGCTTCCCTCATTGATAAATTGGTCTGGATTCACCCTCATTTCCTCAAAGAGAGGATTCATCTGCTCAAGGGTTTTGGCACCTCGTTTAGTTACAGCTTTTGGCATGGGTTTAACATTTCCGGGTCCGCAGGAGATCTGTTTCTCTTTGTAGGCCTTGATGAGCCTCCGGCTCAATCGCTCTCTTTCTTCTCCGGTTACAATGACAAATTCCCAGGGCTGAAGATTGATGGCCGAAGGGGCGTTAATGGCTAACTTTAAAAGCTCTTCGATTTTCTCCCTCGGAATAGGGTCGGGTTTGAAGGCCCTGATACTTTTTCTCTCCTGAATGGCTTTGAGCAGATCCATCATAGACTCCTTCTTAACGAAAGGTTTATTGCTTGACATTAAATGAAACCGCCGTTATTTTCAAGTTTAACCAAAACAGACAGGAGATGGACCAATATGATTCGAGCGAAGTTGTGGTTTCGATGTGCGGCCATGCATGACCCGGTCACTCCCATCATCGTCCAACCCGCCTTGATCGGCTGGGAGGCAAAAAAGAGAAGGGTAGACCTTCATATCGAACGGGCCTTCAATGGCGAAGAGCTGGTCCGCCGGATGAAGGGCTGGGTGACGGTT
>CAKZKY010000424.1 GCA_937124575.1 uncultured Pseudomonadota bacterium
TCCTGTGCTGAACTCGATCGCATTGCCACGGTTTGCGTCCGGAGCCAGAACCTCGCAGATATTATTCCGATGCTGCCTCTTTAAAAGAGATGAAAAGTCCCAAAATTCTTTTAAGAGTAGGCATAAAACTCTGTTCAAAACCATCGTTGAACTTTTCGTTAATAGTTGACCTGAGCCCTTCCTTTTAGGCCAAGTATTAATCTTGCTTCGTCGGGAGTGGCTATCTCTCTTCCCAATTCTCGGGCAATTCTCACGACCTTCTCCACAAGCTCCGCATTGCTTTTGGCTAAAACCCCCTTTGCGACGAAAATATTATCTTCCATGCCCACTCTGGCGTGCCCACCCATCATGATCGCTAAGGTGGCCAGATTGAATTCTGCCGGGTATCCGGCACCGATGACTGACCAGATATAGTTGTCCGCACCAAGCAAGCGGTCGGCTGTCTGTTTCATATGGACGACTTCATCTACATTGGCCCCAATACCACCCAAAATCCCGGTGACGAACTGCAGCCAAACAGGGAAGTGGATGATGTTTCTCTTAATCAGAAAATTAAGATTATAGAGATGACCGACGTCATATAGCTCAAACTCAGGCTTGGTGTTGTTCTCCTTCATCATCTGCATGAGCTTCTCGATATCGCCAAAGGTATTTCTGAAGATAAAGTCTTTAGTGCTGACCGCGAATTCTTTCTCCCATGGAAATTTGTAGTCCTCGTCCTTGTAGCGGTCGGCTATCGGATGAATTGAGAAATTGATCGTTCCCATATTAAACGTCGCCAGCTCAGGCTTGAGGGCGGGAACGACTTGTGCTCTCTCTTCCGGTTGCATATAGGCTGTACCGCCAGTGGTGATGCAGACAATTACATTACTCCTTGCCTTAATACCAGCAGCGATCTCCCTGTATACTGCTGGCTCAGTGGTCGGTCTGGCGGTCTTTGGATCACGGGCGTGGATATGTACCGAGGCAGCTCCTGCATCTGCCGCTCGCACGGCATCGTCAATGATCTGTTGTGGAGTAATAGGCAAATAGGGCGTCTGCGTGGGCAGGGTAATGTTCCCAGTCAAAGCAGCGGTGATAATCAGTTTTTCCATCCTAACCTACCTCAACTTCTTCATCTCATGAATCTTTACCGATTTTAAAGAAGTAGTCTATGTTCGTCTGATGAAACCCCTCTTGGACGTTCTGCTTTCGCCTAAGTGCGGCCGTTAAAAGTTAACTCTTCCCAATCCTTTGAGATTTAATATCTTCCTGGCTTCATTCGGAGTTGCCGGTTTAAATCCAAGTTCCTTAGCGATGCGAATGATCTTGGCTACCTGTTCGGCATTGCTCTTCGCCATTACTCCTTTATCGAGATAAAGGTTGTCTTCCAGTCCGACTCGGGCATGGCCACCTAAGATGAGAGATTGAGTGCAGATTGGAAACTGCATTTTGCCGGCAGCACAAACGGAGAATTCAAAATCTCCGATGGCACGTTTGGCTGATTCAACCAAAAAAACCAGATTTTGAGGGGTGGCAGGGATTCCCCCTAAAATTCCCATAACAAACTGCAAATAGACAGGTTTTTTAATATACCCTCTTTCGATTAAAAATGCGACATTGTTGATCATCCCTGCATCATAAATCTCCAGTTCAGGTTTCGTTTGATTTTGATAAATAATAGCTAAATACTCGCGCATGGTTTTAAATGTATTGGGAAAGATCACATCCTCTGTTCCTTCCAGATATTCTTTCTCCCATGGATATTTCCATTCTTTTATTTTGTCAACAATATGGAATAAACCAAAGTTCAGGGATCCGGCATTTAAAGAGGCAATCTCTGGTTGCAGGGAGGAAACGACTTTCGCCCTTTTTTCAACAGGTTCGGTCAGCCGTCCCCCCGTTGTAAAAGAAAGTATGATATCACATTTTCTCTTGACCTGAACAGCAATTTCGCGATAAGCATCTTGGTCGGCAGTGGGGTATCCGGTTTTAGGATCTCGCACATGAATATGAGCCACTGCTCCCCCTGCCTCGTGAACCTTAATGGCTTCTTCAGCAATCTGTTCTGGAGTGACAGGAAGATACGGGGACATCGAAGGGGTATGAATCGAGCCCGTGATGGCTGCTGTAATAATGACTTTTCCCATTAGATTTTTGCTCCCTATTTATGGATTTATAGATAGATAGAACGATTTTGATTAAATTCCTTAATGAAGTCATCAACCATTTCAGGTAAGGAATAGGAGGTTTTCCATCCCCATTCGGACTGAGATCTTTCCTCGTTGAATCGGAGGGTGCCAATTTCTTTGACAAGCTCCATCATTGTAGGGTCAGGGTTAAAGGTTAAACGGGCGTCAGGAATTCTGGAGCGAACTGTTTCTACCAATTCTTTTGCAGAGTAGGGAGGCGTCAAACCCGCAATATTATAAACCATGGTTTTGATCTCTTCCCTTTTCGCTCTTGAAAGCAGCCATAACGCACGGACAGCATCTTTGAAATAAATTGCAGGAATTCTTGTTTCAGGATCCACATAGATTTCATAAGGGTTGCCCTTAAGAGGTTCTTCGATAGCCCATGAATGGTATATAGACATATGGGCTGTTTTCCCACCAGGTCCAACTACGGAAGGAAAACGAACAGCACGGAAATCGATCCCAAACTTCCGAGCATAGACGCATCCGAGCAGTTCCCCGAAAACTTTGGTCGCTCCATACATGGTTGTTGGCCTCTGAAGAGTCAAATCATCTATAACGTTAGATTGAATATCCTTACCATAGGTTGCAATGGTACTGCTATAGATCACCTGTTTAACCTTTTCTAATCTGGCTGCTTCCAAAACATTGAAGGTACCGACGACATTTGACTGAAACGAGGCCCAAGGTCTTTTCTCTGAGGGGATAGAGAGCATTCCCCCAAGATGAAAAATTGTGTCAACAGCTTTTGTTTTGATGGTGTTTAGTAGCTCAGGTAGATGGTCTAAGGAGCCCTGAACATATTCAAACTTGGAACCAATTTTTCTTAACGCTGGAGAGATAGGCGCGATGTCAAAAATAGTTGGATGTTCACCTAACTCAACGATCATCTGGGTGAGGGAAGCGCCAATGAGGCCACTTCCCCCCGTAATCAAAATTGACATAATTCCTCTTCCTTCTATTTTTTTACCCTCTTATTTCATTTTACAACCTGTTTCTTCACATGGAACTTCGATCTCCTTTGAAGGAATCATGATGGGAGTTCCCACATAAGGGAGTTTCATGAACTTGCTCTGAGGAACAATTTCGGCAATCCAAATCGGCACCTGAGCTTGGTGGTCACATGGACGCATGGTCCAGGTTCCAGCTACTCCTTTAAAGGAGAGACCTTCCCAAGCTTTAATCACTGCATTCACGTCATCGGTTTTGGCCTTTTTCAAAGCCTCCGCCCAGAACATGGTGCCTGTGTAAGATTTTCCGCGAAGCCAATAAGGATAGCTCCCTGTATCTTTATTATAACTCTCAATGAATATTTTGTTTTCTTCGGTGGGGATAGTCAGCATATAAGTTTCGCTTGCAATACTTCCAAGGAGAAGTTCACTATCACCAATGGCAGCGACCGTCTCTTCATCGCTCAGGTAATAACCTGCAAACTTTGCCTTCAAACCAAAAGGTTTGGCTTGTTTGACAAGAAGGGTGAGATCATTGCCCCAACTGGTCGTAAAAACGAGATCTGCGCCGGAAGCAACAATTCGACTCACATAAGGTGCATAATCCTTTTCTCCAAGGGGGTGGTAGACTTCCGCGACAATTTCAATGGAGGGATTAAGCTTCTTGAGCCTTGAGATAAAAGCCTTGACCGATTCATGGCCGAATGAATAATCCTGGCCGATGCAATAAACCTTCTTAAATTTACTCCTTGCCACATAGGCAGCAAGGGCATAGGAGTGCATATCCGTGTTGGTTCCTGTGCGGAAAAAGTTTTTGCAACATTTTGCCCCTGTCAAGCTTGCTGCATCCATGCCATAAGTAAACATAATGGCATTATTTTGTTCGGCAACGGTAGACATGGCTGCTCCAACAGAACTTCCCGTCCCACCGCAGAAGAACTTCACTTGATCTTTTAAAATAAGAGCAGTTGCTTTTCGGGTAGCGACATCTGGTTTCAGTTCCGAATCAATGGGGATGACCTCAATCTGCCTACCTAAAACACCCCCTTGCCGATTCAGAACTTTGGCTGCATATTGAACTCCTTCCAGATATCGATCCCCGATATTTTTAAAGGTACCTGAAAGGGGTTCGACAACCCCCAATTTGATTGATCCTTGAGCCTGAATCGAATTAGGCATGGTGGTAAGAAAAAGAGATGTAAATATCATCAGGAACATCGAAATTATTTTTTTCATGATCGTACCCTCCTTATGGTTTGACTGGATAAAATGTTTCTCCCCTAAACCTCTAAATACCTTTTTCTTATTTCCTCTTCTTGGATCAGCGTTTCACCACCCCCTTCAAAAACGACCTGACCTTTGCTTAAGATATAAAACCGTTTAGCAAGTTTAATGGCACTTTTGTAATTTTGTTCCACTAGTAACAGAGTTGTTCCTGATTGATGAATTGCTAAAAGAACCTCCGTCACAAGGGCCACAATCTTGGGGGCCAACCCTTCGGTGGGTTCATCAATAAGGATCAGCTCAGGGTTTCCCATTAATGTGCGACCCATGGTGAGCATTTGTTGTTCACCGCCAGATAAGTGTCTTCCTTTCTGCTTCATCCGTTCCTTGAGACGGGGAAAAAGATCATATATTTTATCGGCGGACCACCTCTCTTTGTTTGAAACCTCTTTAGGTCTTTTGACGATTCCCATGAGCAGATTTTCATGGACCGTCAAACTGGGGAAGATACGTCTATCCTCTGGAACAATCCCTATGCCTAACCGGGCAATCTCATAGGGTTGTCTACCAACCATTTCTTTCCCTTTAAATAAGATAGAACCCTCAGCTGGTTTAACCATACCAATTATGCTCTTAAGGGTTGTGGTTTTTCCTACACCATTGCGTCCCAGAAGGCAGACCAGTCCTCCCTGTTCCAAATTGATGGAAACTCCTTGGAGAATATGGCTCTTTCCGTAATAGCTATGGATCTCCTTGACTTCCAATATCATCTATTCTTCCCCAAGATAGGCATCCTTGACTCTCGAGTCGTTTCGAATTGCTTCAGGTTTACCAGAGGCGAGGATGGTGCCATTGTGAAGCACAGAGATGGTATCTGCTAACGAAAAGACGACTTCCATGTCATGTTCGATAATCATTAACGTCCTATGCCTTGTTACCGATCTCATCAGATTCACCATTTCCTCTGTCTCCTCACGGGTCATTCCTGCAGTGGGTTCATCTAAGAGTAGCAATTCGGGTTCCGAAGAAAGGGCAATCCCGATTTCAAGGGCGCGTTGCTGGCCATAAGATAGTTCGTGGGCGGGCCTCTGTTTGACCTCAGCCAGACCAACTTGTTCGATGATCTCTTCTGTTTTGGCAATGATTTTGGATTGCCGATCCAATGTTTTAAAAAGGTGGTAACGTAATCCAGCATGGGACCTGACCCCTGCTAACACATTTTCAAAAACAGTTAGATTTTGAAAGATATTCGTAATTTGGAAGGAGCGACACATGCCGAGATGATTTAAGGCGAAGGGGGAAAGACCCCCCACCTCATTGTTTTTAAACAAAATGGATCCAGAAGAGGGCCTATATTTACCACTAATAATATTAAATAGAGTGGTCTTTCCCGCCCCATTAGGACCAATGATTGCATGTTTCTCATTGGCTTTGACGCTGAAAGTAATTCCTGTTAAAACTTTAAGCCCTGAAAAATCCTTATAGAGGTTTTTAACCTGAAGAATCTCCATCCGCTTATTTTCCAGAGACATTTTTTTCTTTTCGAAAGGTCTTTCCGTTTCCAAGCCTTCCGAAAAGTTCAACCAGTGATCGTATTAACCCAGACAACCCTTGGGGAGCAAAAAGAACCATTATAACAAAGAGAATACCCATAAACAGGGGCCATCGGTCCGTCAGGTTACTAAGAAAATTTTGAAAATAAATGTAGAAGCCTGCTCCTAAAACAGGACCGAAAAAGCTCTTTGTCCCGCCAATAAATGTCATCAGAAGAGCCGTTGTGGTCATATCAATACTAATGGCATCCACTCCTACAAATTTGAAAAAAAGGGCATAAAATGATCCTGCTAGACCTGCAAAAAAAGCAGTAAGGGTAAATAAGATCATTCGTGAAACAGCAGGGTTATATCCAATGAACTGCATCCGCTCTTCATTCTCGCGAACAAGCAAGACGGTTTTTCCCATAGCGGTTTTTGTAAAGTACCAGCAAAAAAGGACAGCACACCCAATGACGACTAAAGTGACATAATAAAACACTGTTACATCAAACATAGGCAATTCGACGAAGCCAAGATTAATATTTGGCCTTTTTACGGGCAACCCATCATCTCCTCCCGTCACACCATGCCATTTGATGGCTAAAGCGTGAAAAAGTGCATTAAAGGCAAGGGTGAGAAGGGCATAATAGCTCCCTTTATGCCTCAGCAACAAACATCCGACGCCTAGGCCAATGACTGTTGCTGTGAGTGTCCCAAGTAAAACGGCTCCAAAAAAGGGGAGTCCTGGAATGCGTTGGAGCATTGCTCCTGCGGTAAAAGCACCAAGGCCAAGAAACATCCCGTGACCAAATGAAAGAAGGCCCCCGAAACCAAGTAATAAATTGTAGCTGACCGCATATAAAGAGAAGATGATCATTTCGGTCAACAAATTAATGGTATACGGCTTTGCAACAAAAGGTAAAGAAAACAAAATCAATAAAATGATGAAGCCCAATATCTGGGTGGTTTTAGAATCTTTCTTCATTATTTCTTTTCACCAAAAAGCCCCGATGGCTTTGTAATGAGAACAATGGCCATAAGCAAGTAAATCAAGGCTAAAGAAATTTTTGGGAAGAGTAATGCCCCAAACGATTGAATCTGGCCGATCATTAATGAGGCAACCACAGCTCCAATCAGGCTTCCGAATCCGCCGATCACAATGACTACAAAAGCATCCACCAAAATGGCAGTCGCCATACCGATGTTGATCGATAACAAGGGGCCAGCAATAACTCCCGCAAGCCCAGACAGAGCTGCTCCCAACGCAAACACAAACATGAAAAGCCGGGGGGTATTGACGCCAAGTGCATTGACCATTTCGCTGTCATCCACTGCACTTCGAACCGTGATGCCCATTCGAGTCTTGAGAAGTAAATAACTCATCAAGAGTCCAATCATAATAGAGCAAAATAGGACGAAAAACCGATAGGTGGGATAAATGATACCTAGTATTGTGACGTTGCCATCCAGGAATCCTCCGACTTGAATAGGAAGAGGGGCAGTCCCCCATATCCATTTGACCATTTCTGAAATAATAAAGGCGATTCCAAAGGTAAGAAGAAGTTCATGAAGGTGACCTAACACATGGACTTTGCGAAGCAAAAATCTTTCAATTAAAGCTCCAATTACGAATAAAAGAAAGGGACAGATCAACAAGCAGAGCCAGAAATTGCCAGTCCACTTCAACAGAGAGTATGAAAAGTATGCGGCGAGCATATAGAAAGAGGCATGAGCGAAATTGAGAACATTCATCATGCCGAAAACGAGGGTCAAACCAGAGGAGACAAGAAAGAGCAGTCCTGCATAGACCAGCCCGTGGAGAATGAAAATGATGATGACATTCATTATTACTTTTCCTGATTTAAACCTTTAATTACTTCCATTATTTTTAATAATGCCTTATCACGTTTCTGAATGGTTTCTCTGATACTCTCGTCGGTCCAGTGATAAAATCCTTTTTTAGTCTTGATGCCTATTGTCTTTTGATCAACAAGTGTCTTGAGGAATGGGGATGGTGTGGAACAATTTTCTAAATCTGGAAACAAGTATTGATGAATCTCATAGGTCAGATCAAGGCCCGCCAGATCTGCTGTTTCAAGAGGGCCGAGGAAAGGGAGACGAAGACCGAACCCATATTTTACAACCCTATCAATATCCTCTGGTTCTGCGATTCCTTTTTCTACCAAAGAGATGGCTTCGCGCCAAAGGGCGTGCTGTAGCCGGTTGCCAAGAAATCCTGGGACATCTCGTAGGACGCGGACAGGTTGTTTCCCAACTCTTTCCATCAATTCGACCACAGTATAAAACACCTCTTCGCCTGTAAATTGACTTTTGATCACTTCGACACAAGGAACAATATGAGGAGGATTCCAAAAATGGGTTCCCACCACCCTCTCTTTGTATTGGAGTTTTTCATTAATCAGACGAATACTGATACCAGAGGTATTGCTACATAGAATCGTTTGAGGTTGCGTCAGCCGTTCTAGGTCTAAAAAAATTGCTCTCTTAAGGTCGAGATCTTCACTGACAGCTTCTATAGCTACTTCAATCCCTTCACACATCTCTTTGAAAGTGGAAGAAAGTTGAATGTGATTCAGACAATCTTCTATTTCCGATGGTGCAACCAACCCCATTTTTAAAAAAATCTGTAAGTTATTACGAATCCTTTCAGGGGCGCTCTTGAGTATCACGGAGTCATTATCATAAAGTTTAACTTGATAACCTTTTATTGCAAAAACCTGGGCAATCCCGTGACCCATCAATCCTGCCCCGATCACTCCGATAGTTTGTATCTGTTCCAATTTTACCATTTATCCCTGATTTATTCTGGAGTATAAATGACCATCAGACATTTGACTTCTCTGTTCCCTTCGCAAACCCCATAATGGGGAACACTACCATCAAAGTAGATGCAATCTCCCTCTTCGACGATAAACTCCTTTTCCCCATGATAAAATTTCATTGTCCCTTCCAGCACAAATAACATCTCTTCCCCTTTATGCTGAAAAAGGGCATTTTCACTCGGAGCTAAAGGAATGGTTAAGAAATAGGGCTCCATCTTTTTATTATAAAATTTATGGGCCAATGTTTCATAGGCATATCCAAAGACCGATCCGTCTCGCGCAATAATACGTCTTTCCCTTTTTTTCACCAAACAAATAGAACTGTTTTCCTTCACTTCTCCAAAAATCTCTGACATGCTGATATTCAATGCTTTTGTGATATTAATAAGAGTGGAAACAGGAGGGGCCTTTTCAGTGTTTTCAATTTTAGATAGATATCCCTTTGTGTAGCCGGTCTTCTCGGCCAACTCTTGAAGGGTCAATCCTTTATTTATACGAAATTGTTGAATTCTTTTACCGAGTTCCGTTTCTTCAACCATTTTTGTAACCCCTGTGTGATATTTGCTCTATTTCTGGATGTTTCCAAGCAGGAAATTATATATACATATTTAGGAAACTTTGTCAAGCTTTTTTTGAGAGTGCTATAAATTCAATTTAAATTGAGATGATCATTAATTAAAATTATTCATATGATAATAGCCATTTGGAGTTCACGCTTTTTTTCCAAATCAGATTAGAAGATGTAAAATATGTTTGACGGTATTATATAAAATGTTTCCTGATTAAAAACTTGACAAGGACAGCTTATTTAATCATTATTTAGGGAGAAATCATTGGGTGACCGATGGATTGGGAATTAACATTTATGAGGTGGGCCAATGGGTGGTGGAGCACATCAGTCCTCGATCATACCATCCCCTGGTTTAC
>CAKZKY010000425.1 GCA_937124575.1 uncultured Pseudomonadota bacterium
GTTAATACCTAAATTGAGCGATACACCCAATCTCCCAAGGGGGCGGCAATGCCTCAAACCCTTTTAGAATGCGATACGTTGAACGTCTGGGTCATGGACCTTAAGCGTTCACCCAACGGGTGATGATTGAACAGACCCTATGGTTGATTTAATCAATCTAAGGTCATCGCTCTAAAAGGCTTTTCGGCCTCCCCGCCCCCCTTGTGAAGGGTGAAAGAAATCGCTCAATTTACAATTTAGGTAATATTAATGTTTCCATTCTGATTCGGTGGATAAGAGAAAGGAGAAAAGATGAAACGATTTGATCCGAGCCACATCCGCAATATCGGGACATTTGGACATGGCGGCGAGGGTAAAACCTCTCTGACGGAAGCCATTCTTTTTAATACAGGAGAGAATACGCGTCTGGGAAGGGTGGATGATGGTTCTTCTTTGATGGATTTCGAGCCGGAGGAGATCAATCGCAAAATCAGCATCAGTGCCTCGCTCGCCCATTTCGAATGGGATAAACACCGATTCTATCTCATTGATACACCCGGATATGCCAACTTTATTGCCGAGGCAAAAGCCTCGATGAGAGTCGTGGATGGGGCAGTCATCGTTGTCGGCGGTAATTCAGAGGTAAAGGTTCAGACCGAGACGGTTTGGGGATACGCAAATGAGTTTCAGGTTCCCCGAATCCTATATGTAAGCAAGATGGATACCGAGCGCTCCGATTTTCTCAAAGTTGTTGAAGATGTGAAGAAGTCATTTTCGTCGCCCCATGTTGTTCCAGTACAATGTCCCATCGGAAGTGAAAAGAGTTTTAAAGGAGTTGTTGACCTGATTGATGAGAAGGCCTATTTCTATCGAGAGGACGGAAGCGGCCAATTTGAGGTCAAAGAGGTGCCTGTTGAGTTAAAAGAGGAGGTCAAACGGTTTCGAGAGAAGATGATCGAAGCGGTCGTGGAAATGGACGATCAACTGATGGAGAAGTATCTTGAATCAGGCGAAGTCTCGAACGAAGAGATCCTGCAGTGCCTAAGAAAAGGAACGATAGAAAGAAAACTGGTCCCTGCGGTCTGCGGGTCCTCCATTCGGAATATCGGGACACAGCCTCTTCTTGATCTGATGATTCGGTGTTTTCCCTCTCCAACGGATCGAGGAACGATTGAAGGAAAACATCCAAAGACAGGAGAGGTGGTCTCAAGGGAGCCCAAAGAGGACGCCCCCTTTTCGGCCTTCATCTTTAAAACGATTGCAGACCCTTTTGCAGGAAAGTTAAACCTCTTCAGGATCTATTCGGGAAGTATTAACGCCGATTCGACCGTTTACAATTCGAAAAAGGATGTGAAGGAACGGATTGGTCAGGTCTTTCTGCTGACCGGCAAAAAACAGAAACCCATTGGATTTGCCAGTGTCGGAGACATTGTAGCTGTGGCCAAGCTGAAGGAGACCACGACTGGTGATACCTTCAGCGATGAAAAAAATCCAATTCTGTTTGAAGAGACCAAGCTACCGCTGCCGATGATCTCATATGCCCTGACCCCCAAATCGAAAGGCGATGAGGAAAAAATTGCCGCATCGCTCGTCAGAATTCATGAGGAAGATCCAACGATCAATGTGGGAAGGGATGAACAGACCGGAGAGATTCTCCTTTCAGGAGTGGGACAGACCCATGTGGAGGTGGTCATCGAGAAGTTGAAGAGAAAGTTTGGTGTGGAGGTGAATCTGTCTACGCCGAAGGTCCCCTATAAGGAGACGATCCGGGGTTCGAAACAAGGGGTGATCTACCGACACAAAAAACAGACAGGTGGACGGGGACAGTTTGCAGAGGTCCACTTCGATATCTCGCCGCTTCCACGAGGAGCGGGTTTCGAATTTGAAAATGCTCTTGTCGGGATGAATGTGCCAAGGAACTTTGTCCCTGCAGTGGAGAAGGGGATTGCTGAAGCCATGCAGAGCGGTGTTCTGGCAGGTTTTCCCGTCGTTGATGTGAAGGTCCGTTTTTACGATGGGAAGTCCCATGAGGTTGATTCCTCTGAAATGGCTTTTAAAATTGCAGCGATCATGTGCTTCAAAAAAGGGGTGCAAGAAGCCAATCCAGTCTTGCTTGAACCGATCATGAAGGTAGAAGTGGTCGCCCCGGATGAGAATATCGGAGATGTGATTGGCGATTTGAACAGCCGGAGAGGAAGGGTTTTGAAGGTTGACGCCAAAGGAAATTATCAGGTGATTCAGGCCAATGTCCCCATGTCCGAGATGCTCAAATATGCCCCAGACCTGAATTCGAAAACAGGCGGAAGGGGAACCTTCACCATGGAGTTTTCCCATTATGAAGAGGTGCCCGGCCAGTTAGCCGAGAAGGTCATCGCCCAGGCGAAGAAAGATAAAGAGAAAGAAGATTAATCGCGAAAAGATGAAATTTCAAATGTCAAAATCCAAATGCCAGAGGAATGTCAAAATGGTCTAATGCTAAAAGACTTTTGACATTTGGATTTAA
>CAKZKY010000426.1 GCA_937124575.1 uncultured Pseudomonadota bacterium
CATTGCGAACATACCGTTGCAGGGACATCCCTTACGACTACAACTCCAAAGCCTAAATCTACTGTGAATGTGGTTTTTCCTGCTTTTTTACTTCCTCCACATAATGGGCACTTACCTGTCAATGTATCAGTTGCCATGTTTCCTACGAACAACCAGTTCCCGAATACCGGTTTTTTTGTTTTTCTAACAGATGCGGATGTCGGACACGGACACGTGACACGGTCACGCCTGCCTGCAGCAGACACGGACACGGTTATTATTACTATCACTTAAAACAGCTTGAAAAAAAGGATATGACTCATATATTTGGTTGATTGGAGGAGTTTACTCCCTTCTTCTTCCGGAAGAGCAACGGCGACTACCAGTTCTTCATTCCCATCACCATCCACATCCTTCAATTGATAATCAACAATATACCCCTGAATCTCTCTTGTCTTCCAATTTGTCATTAGACCGGTGTCTTCCCAGACAAGGTTGTATATTTCTCCGGATTCATAAGTTTTTAATCTTTTAAAGATAGTACCCGAGCCTAACTCATTTCGATTGATAATCACTTCAGGCACGCCATCACCATCCAGGTCTCTGACAAGAATTCTTCCTGGGATAAATACTCTCCAGGGTGGCGACTCGTGGGGGCGCCCCCCTTCCTCCTTTTTTTTCTTTGTATCATAATAAATGTTAGTTCCTCCAAATCGGCTGGTACTCCGCCAAACGACTTTTCCATCAGAGGATATAATTTTTAGATGGTCTCTGTCATCAAGCACCAAAAGTTCCGGTTTTCCCTTGCCCCGGATGTCTGCCAACGTCAGGCCAAAAATCTTCGTCCCACTCGGAAAAGGTATTTTTGGGCCTTTTTCAAAAGATTTGCCCTTCCAGACCATTTTATAAATTGATCCCGTAGGAAGGCCATCCGATCCCATCTGTTGGCCCATGAGAACGGAACCCTCTTTCGGATGTTCAAGCACCCTGTAAAACCAGTCTGACTTTCTTGTAATGACTCTGAACTCTCCCTGTTCGTATTCGATGATGAAGGATTGCAGGTTATCTTCAACAACTGAGGTGACGATTATTTCCGAAACTCCATTTCGGTTTACGTCCATCACATCAAGCGTTAGAAGATTGTGGTGATAGCCTATCTCAATTTTTCTGAAAAGGCTAAGTCTCTCTCCATCATATTTAAAAACATAGAGATTATGCCTGTCCATGGCAACAACCTCATTCTTTTTGTCTCCGTCCACATCGCCTATATCAAGGCCTCTGACTTCGAAGGGGAGGTTCTGGCTTTTTTTAAACCCCAGTCCTTCAGGGTCAATCCTTCCGATTTCTCTTCCCGGTCGAAGGATATGAGATTTCCCGGGGTCTCCAGGTCTGACCGCCATAGCACGGCGTCCCAGAATTCTGAACCCGATGTCCTGCGCGAAATCGCCAATCTTCGTCATCACATCATCAATGCCTTTGTGCTGGGTATAGGCGCCGAGCGGTGGCTTGTCGTCGGTAATGGGGATGAGCCGGGCGTCGAGGCTGATATAATTGCCGATCTTCGTGATGCTTCCGAGGACGACATAGTCTGCTCCAACCCTTCTGCCGGCCTCTTTTGCTACGGTTTCATCCAGGCGCATGGGTCTCATCTCCCAGAGAGCCCTCTCCACGACCGTGCGTTCGATGACAATGATTCTTCCTTCCACGGTGATTCGGGAGGTGAGGATATCATTGATGCCTTCCCTCAAGTAGTCGAGATTCTCCTGACTATGGATGAGGAAAGGGAGAATGGCCACTTTATAAATCCTACCGGTGTCTTTTGGCTGGGCAAAAGGGTGAGAGGGAAGAGTGAGGAGGGAGAGTAGACATAAAGTAATAATGAATTTAAATTTCATGGAAAGTCCTTTCTTAAAAATAATTCTCGAATTCCCTATCTACCATTAAGCAAAGGAAGTGAAGGGAAACAGAAGCGACTCTCTGTGGTTATCTTCAGTCTAAGTTAAAAGGTTATGTCTTTTCAGGCAAAGCCCTCATGCGAACCCGTGATTCTTCCACCACTGTGAAATGACCTGACCAGTCTGTTCGGCTCTCAAGAACGGCTACGATTTTTTTTGCCG
>CAKZKY010000427.1 GCA_937124575.1 uncultured Pseudomonadota bacterium
TACTTCTTCAGATAAGCCTGGTGTAGACGATGAACCTCTTCTGCGGATAAGAACTTCGTATCCATAATGGGATGCATGAAATCGTACTTCCCAAAATCCTTCTCCCGAATCCTTCCCAAACGTTCTGCTTCTTCAAAGTATCTCGTTCCGGGGAGAGGCGTTGTCATGGTAAGGACGAGAAAATCACTCTGCTTTTTTAAAAATTGGAATACCTCTCTTAAGGTCTCCTCAGAATCATTCCAGTCACCGAACATGACGTTGGCCATGACCATGATGTCATTCCTTCTTAGGATGTCGATCGCCCTCTGGGCCATCTCGCGGGACTGCTGTTTCTCGTAGCGATCGAGGACTTCTGGGTGAATGCTTTCGATCCCCAGCATCACTTCATAGAGACCAAGCCGTTTCATCTCCGGGATGAGGTCTTCGTCTCTCAGGATATCTTTGATCCGAGACTGAAACCAGAAGTGGATGCGAAGCCCAGACTTCCCGAGTTCGTCGAGAAATTCCTCCATCCGTTTACGGCTCCAGTTGAAGGTATTTTCATTAAAGACAAAGAGGCTCTTCCCATACCGACGATGAAGATGGGAGATCTCCTCGACAACCGCTCTCCCGCTTCTACCCCTCCAGATCCCTTCCCAGAACTTGGTCTCAGAACAGTAGGCACAGCGATCACCACAACCCCGGCTGGTGTTGATTCCAAAGGCCCTTCTCCCCATGCCATGCCAATAGTAGGCGTCTTGTTCCAGATCAATAAGATGGTAGGCAGGAAGAGGAAGGGAGTCTAAATTCGCCACGATCGGCGGTCTCCCGTTCTGAACGATCTTCCCATCGTCCCGATAGGCAATACCCTTGACACTTCTTCCATCCCCTCCGCTCGACAAGTCTTCTAAAAAATTAGAAAAGGCGGCCTCACCCTCGCCCAGAACGATATAGTCCAGTTCCTTCACCTCCCTCAGAATCGAATCTGCCATCAGAGTGAAATGGCTCCCACCCGCCACAAGGATGGAGCGCGGTAAGATCTGCCGGCAGAGTTGGATCGTCTGAAACGCTTCAGGAGAGAGGCAAGTGGCAGAACAGGTAATCCCGATAACCTCTGCTTTCGATGAAGAAACGAATGCGGCAAGATCCTTCCAGGGATTCGGTAAAGCAGTGGCATCCACAATCTGAACTTTAATCCCTTCTCTCTCGAGGTAAGCAGCTAACTGGAGAAGCCCAAAAGAAGGAGCCCACATGCGAAGCCCTGGAAAGAGTCGGTGAGGGGGATCAATCAGAAGAACCTTCATAGGATTTTTGAATGCGGATTGTTCTCGTCCCGGCCTGGTCGGGAGATTTCGGATTGCGGATTTTAACTCCAAATCCGAACTCACAACTCTTAACTGTATCTTATACATCCAGATACTTCCTCATCGCCTCAATCTTCTCAAGGATATCCTGTGGAATGCGGTAGAGGAGGGTTCCCTGGAAATCAGTCAATACATGGGCGGTGGAACCTGTGGCCAATACCTTGCCGTTCTTCTGCGAAAGGATTCTGTAGCGAAAGATCAGTTTCGCCACCTCCGTCCTCTCTGTGGTCGTCTGAATAAGAAGCGATTCTCCAAAAGAGGCTGGAAATTTATATTGACAATTCAATTCGACGACAGGCGCCAGAAGGTTTCTCTCCTTGAGTTGAAGGGGACCTAATCCGAACTTCTCGGTCAGTTCATTCCTGCCGATCTCAAACCAGCCAACATAGTATCCATGCCAGACCACGCCATAGGGGTCCACTTCGTAGAACCGCACCTGAACTTTGGTTTCGTAATATTTCACGGTTTCCCTATCTTTAGCCCTGTATCGTTTCAAAGCGACAGGGTTAAAATTCCAAATACCAAACTACAAATCCCAAATCGTTCCCAAATTCCGATCTCAAATAGCCAAATTTTTTTTCTTCTATTTGGAATTGTTTGGAGATTGAACCATTGTAATTTTTTTGTTATTTGGTGGTTGCAATGTGGTGCTTCTATTGCGTAACCAAACTTTTTTCACCTTCATGCAAAGAATTCATTCCCTAAGGGAGTCAAGCCGGTCTCCTGCCGAAAAAGCCTCTGCCTCCCGATCGATCCATCGGATCAATTTGGTCAAGGTCGCTCCATGCCCCACTTCAATAAATTGATGAACCCCTTCCTTGATAAGTTTCTCAACACACCGGTCCCAGTAAACCGGCTGTGCAATCTCTTGGCAGAGGAAAGTTTTAATCTCTTCCTTTTTGAGCGGCTCAAGGGTCAGGTGATTGATAATCGGATATCTGGGCGATCGAACTTC
Source organism: uncultured Pseudomonadota bacterium (assembly GCA_937124575.1). GTDB lineage: Bacteria > Desulfobacterota > BSN033 > BSN033 > UBA1163 > RBG-16-49-23. Next base: position 2,299 of record CAKZKY010000427.1, read on the forward strand.
GATCTCCTTTAGAAGGGCTTCTATCTCCCCACTTAAAAAGGAAAGCTGAGGAGAATGAAGTCCAATATTGAATGTGAGTCGGGTTGCAGAAATGGCCTTCCTTGCGAGAGCAAGATCAATGGCCTTCTCAATACCCTCCTCTCTTCCAGATATCACAAAATGCTTCGAACCATTATGATTGGCGATGCAGAGATGAAATCCATTCAGATCTTGGCAGATCTTCTCGACCTCCCTTAATCGAAGTCCTACAATGCTGGCCATAGCCTCTCTGGCACCACCTCCTTCCCTTCCGAGAATCCTTCCAATCGATTCCGTAATCCATAACCCTTGTTCAAAGCTAATTGCTTCCGAAGCTGCCAAAGCAGCATAGATCCCCATGCTGTGTTCTATGATCACATCGGGAGTCCAGCCCTCTGCGCGGAGCTTAAAGAAGTGGATCATCGAGAGAAGATAGGTGGCGATCTGGAGCTTCAGGTTCAATCCCGCCTCTTCTCCTCTAAATGAAAA
>CAKZKY010000428.1 GCA_937124575.1 uncultured Pseudomonadota bacterium
AAAAATGGGTTGATCGAGATAGGATGAGGTCAGTAGTTGACCGAAAATACTACACTTTGAATTCTTGAATTGGCTAAGGCTGAGAATAAAAAGGAATTGAGCATTATAAGTAAAAATATTTTGACAATACGACTTTTTAATTAAGGAGGGAAGAAAATGAAACGGTTGATGTTTTCAGCGATGTTGTTGGTAATTATTTTATTGGGATCATTGACCTTTGCCCAGGATTCGGTAAAGATCGGTGTGGTTGGTCCAAGGACAGGGCCTGCAGCAGCCACTGGAAAGGCTTTTGAAGAAGGGATTGCCATTGCTTTAGACCACATCAATGCAAAGGGCGGTGTCCTTGGGAAACCATTGGAGGTTGTTTTTGAAGATACGGCAGGTGTTCCTGAGAAAGCGGCTTCTGCATTTGAAAAACTTGCAGCCAGGGAAAAGGTGCCGATTGTTGTGGGAGAAAGCCATTCTTCTTCAGCACTTGCCCAGATTGAAGTGGCAAACCGTTACAAAATCCCCTTCATCATCTGTGAGGCCTGGCACGATGATATCACGAAGAAAGGTTATAAATGGGTTTTCCGGGCCGGTCCGGTCAACAGCGGTGTTGTCAATGAATATATTGCAAAATTTGTGAAGGATTCCGGGTTTAAGAAGGTCGCCATTGTGGCGGAGAATACAGACTGGGGAAAAGGAATCGGAGCGCTTACCGAAGCGGCCTTGAAATCTTATGGAATCCCTTACTTCCTTTTTCCCACCGAGCGGGAGAGCAAAGACCATTATACAGAATTATCGAAGATTAAGGCAGAGAATCCAGAGATTGTTTTAGCCTATATCTATGGGTTTGGTTATCACTATTTCGTTTCACAGGCGAATGAAGTGGGACTTTCTCCAAAGTGCCTCATCCTCGATGGTGCTGGACCGCCAAGTCTCTGGCCGGAGTTCTGGAAAAATGTTGGAAAAGCTGGAGAACTCGCTCTTTTTTTGTCAGGTATGCATGAAAAGGTTCACCTCACCCCTACCAGCCGGAAATTCTGGGATGATTATAAGAAGAAGTTTGGGAAAGATCCTACTGATTACAAAACCCGATCTATCTATAATGTGCTACTGGTTGCTGCAGATGCCATCAACCGGGCGAAGTCTACCGCCAATGAGGCACTTGTGGATGCTCTGGAAAAGACCAATCTCGAAGTCACCACTGGGATGGTCAAGTTTGGATTAAAACAGGGCACTTATGAATATCATCAGTGGATGCCACCCATGCTCATTGTTCAGTGGCAGGATCAGAAACAGGTTGTGGTCTATCCGAAAGAAGCCAGTATGGGACCCTTGAAGAAAGGCAAGTAGAAAAAGTGTCTCGCCCTTCTTTCTTAATGAACCGTATCGCAATTCCATTCATGATGGTGATCCCGCGTTTTGCGGGATCATGACGAACGGATTGCGAAAACTTAAAGATCAATCAATGAGCCGTTCGTCATGAGCGCGTCAAGAGACGAACGGCTCACTGATGACACAGTTTTCTGCGAGGGAAGGTAATGGGAGCAGGTGACACATGTCTGAATTTCTAATGTATCTCACCAATGGGATTGTGATTGGAGTGATCAACGCCATCTCGGCGATCGGCGTCTCATTGATCGTGGGTATTATGAAGGTGATCAACTTTGCCCATGGAGAGCTATATATTTTTGCAGGATATTTCAGCTATCATTTAAGTGTCTCCCTTGGGGTCCCCCCTCTTTTAGCAGTCCCTCTCTCTGTTTTTTTCATCTTTCTCATCGGACTTGGGATGGAGCGAACATTGATCCGTCCCACTTACGGCGATGAGATGTATTCTCTGATTATCACCTTTGTGCTTTCAATCGTTCTTCAAAGTGCAGCCCTTTTAATCTTTGGGCCCTACCCACAAAAACCACCCAATTGGGTGACCGGAGCCATGAATATCTTTGGATTCTTCCATTACGGAAATCAGCGAATTCTATCTTTCTTTATTTCGATTGTTGTATTGATCTCAATTTTCTACTTGATCAGAAGAACGTGGTTTGGAAAGAGCATCAGGGCTATCTCACAGGATAGGGAGATGACCGCCCTCGTGGGCGTAGATCATTTAAGGATGAATATGGTTGCCTTCGGGTTAGGGGCAGCCCTTGCGGGTGCGGCTGGAGTGATTCTCGCGCCCATCTTTCCTGTGACCCCAACAGGAAGTTCTTCAGTAAGCCTTAATGCATTTATCGTCGTCGTTCTTGGAGGGATGGGTTCTTTAAAAGGTTGTGTGATTGGGGGACTTGTTCTGGGGATCATCGAAAATCTTGGGGCGGCCTATATTTCCTCTATGTATCGTCACATTTTTGGATTCATTATTTTGATCCTCGTTCTTGTCTTTAGGCCCTGGGGACTTTTCGGGCAGAAGGCACAATAAAGAGTCATCGGTAAAGGTTGATTGGAAGTCAAACAACCTGTGAGAAGATAACTGACTATGAAAAATAAACAGCAGAAAAGAAACTTAAATCCATTCTGGATAGGAAGTTTTTTTATTCTCCTTGCTCTTTTCCCACCCTTCTTTCTATCTCAGTACTGGCTTCATGTGATGATCATCAGCCTCTTCTATGTGATGATGGCTTCCTCGTGGAACCTGATTGCAGGATTTACAGGTCAGGTCTCTTTTGCCCATGCGGCTTTTTCTGGGATTGGGGCGTATGTATCGGGAATGCTGGCTGTGTTTTTGGGTCTTTCCCCTTGGCTGGCCATTTTCGTCGGAACAGGAGCTTCTGCCTTTCTCGGATTGGGATTAGGATATCTTTGTATCCGGATGGGTGGAATCTACCTTTCGCTCACCACTTTAGGTTTTTCAGAGATATTAAGAATCATCATCACCAATGAAGATCAATGGACACGAGGAACCATGGGGCTCCAGACCCCTGGCTTCTTCGCCGAGTATTCCAAAATCAGTTATTATTACTTATTTTTAATCGCCACGATCCTCCTTCTAATATTTATTTATAAGATCATCCATTCAGAGATAGGGCTTACCTTCCGGGCAGTTTTAAATGATGAGTTAGCCGCTTCCTCCTCAGGAATCAACACGGTCAAGGTTCGAATCCTTGCCTTTACGGTATCCAGTGCCATGGCTGGCCTTGCCGGAGGGCTCTATGGTCACTATCTCATGCTGATTACTCCGGATATTCCTTCTCTAGGACAGATGTTCCTGGTCTTAGCCATGGCTGTCATTGGAGGGATGGGAAGTTTTATAGGACCGATTGTGGGTTCGTTCCTTTTAGAGATTCTTTCTGAATACATACGGATCTATGGAGAATATCATGTCCTCCTCTTCGGCCTTGTTGCTCTTGTGATGGCACGGTTTGCACCGGAGGGCGTGGTGGGAATATGGAAAAGGAGATGGGGGAAACGGTGGCTTTCTTAATCGAAGCGAAAGGGTTGACGAAATCGTTTGGAGGATTGAGGGCTGTCAAGGGGGTTGATTTTCACCTCAACGCAGGGGAGATCGTGGGGCTTATCGGCCCGAACGGAGCAGGAAAGACGACCCTCTTCAATCTCGTAAGCGGAATTTATCCTCCAGATGAAGGTACGCTCTCGTTTCGAGGAATGGAAATCAGCTCTCTTAAACCTTTTGAGATTTGCCGTTTGGGCATTGCCAGGACCTTTCAAATTGTCCGTCCCTTCTTAAAGATGAGTTGCCTTGAAAATGTCCTCATTGGTATTATCGGAAGGAGCGATCATCGAGAAGGAAGAGAGGCAAAAGAAGAGGAAGCCAGAAACCTGCTTAAATTTGTAGGTCTGGGAGGACATGAAAAGAATTTGGCAAACAATCTCACCCTCATTGAAAAGAAGAGATTGGAGATGGCCAGAGCTCTCGCCACCCGACCCAGCCTGCTCCTTTTAGATGAGGTGTTGGCTGGACTAAACCCTTCCGAGATTCTTCAGGCGCTTGAATTGATAGAAATCCTCCGAACTCAATTGAAGGTGACGATCTTCTGGATCGAGCATGTGATGGGGGCTATTATGAAGGCCTCAGATCGGATCATCGTTCTCGATCAAGGGCAGAAGATCCAGGAAGGGAAGCCGCAAGAGGTTGTGAACAATTCGAAAGTGATCGAGGCTTATTTAGGGGAATCCGATGCTTGAAGTGAATGGAATCGACATCTTTCGTGGAGAGGCCCAGATTCTCTGGGATCTTACCTTCAGAGTCGAAAGAGGTGAAGTGGTCACTGTATTGGGTGGAAACGGTGCTGGAAAAACTACCCTTATGGAATCAATCCTTGGCCTTCACCATCCGAAGAAAGGGAACCTTCTTTTTTTAGGCAAGTCTATTACCTTTCAACCCTCTTTTCAAATTATTCGAATGGGAGTCGCCTGCGTTCCAGAGGGAAGAAGAATTTTTAAAGATATGACCGTTTATGAGAATCTGGAGATGGGGGCTTATCCTTCGAAAGCCCGATCCTCATTGGAGGAAAGTTTGGAATGGGTTTTTTCGCTCTTTCCTGTTTTAAAAGAGAGAAAAAGACAGATCGCAGGGACTCTGAGCGGAGGTGAGCAACAGATGTTAGCCATTGGGCGGGCGCTCATGTCAAAGCCGATCCTTTTGCTTTTGGATGAGCTCTCCCTCGGTCTTTCCCCCAAGATTACAAGAGAGATTTATGGAACGATAGAAAAGCTTCGCGAGGAAGGGGTGACGATGCTTCTGATCAAACAGAATGCAACTCTTGCCCTCCGTCATAGCCACCGGGGTTATATCCTGGAGACAGGCAGAATAACCATTCAGGGGACTTCTCAAGAGCTATTAGGGAATGAACATATCCGGAAGGCCTATTTGGGAATGTAAACGCTTCTTCTGGAATAATGCAATGTTGGAAGAATTAGGTGAAGATAATTGAATGAAAAAACTGATTATTGCGGTTGGGATTACCGGATCACGAATCACACGACAGCAAACGCCTAATATCCCCATTCTTCCCGGGGAGATCGCCCAATCCGGGATGAGGCTTGGAAGGCAGGAGCCTCGGTCCTCCATGTCCATGTCCAGGACCCGGAGACAGGGCTGGGGGCACAGAATCTCTCTATTTTCAAAGAAGTGGTGTTGGAGGCGATGGGGTCAGGCTTCGGTAATTCGGTAATGGAGTTTTATGACTCAAAAAGATGAATCCATACTCAATCTGCTTGTCGAACGTCCCTGGTGGGTGAGTGTTGTTGCCTCCGGCGCTGCATACGTGGCTTTGAAATTCATTCTTCCGTCGATTGATTTTGGAAGCACGATGGCCAATGCCTTTGCGAGAGGAGTTTGGGGTTGGGCACCATTTGTTGCACTCGTCCTTTTGATCCCTGCTCCAATTGCCGCTTTAAACTCATGTCGGAAGCGAAGACTTCTGGACAGTCAGAAGGGGATTGATTCCATTAGGGCTCTTGGTTGGCGTGCTAACCACAGGAAAAGGAAAAAAGGGGTCAGAGAAGAACTTTGGGGGCAGGCTTGAAATATTGCAATTCCCCCATGGAAATAATGACATCGGAGGTGCACCCTACAGATACTTCCTCTAAATTACCTCAAATT
>CAKZKY010000429.1 GCA_937124575.1 uncultured Pseudomonadota bacterium
TGGCTAAAGATGTACCCATGGAAACCATATTCAAGGGGATCTTGCCATTCGTACTGACCATGATGATTTTTATCATTCTGATCATCGCTTTCCCGCAAATCGTGCTCTTTTTGCCCAGATTGATGTCTTAAGGTAACCTCTAAAAATGTCATTCCGGCCCCGTATCCAGTACGGGATAAACTCCAGCCGGAATCCAGAAGTTCTTGAAATCACTGGACTCCTGCTTTTGCAGGAGTGACGAATTTGGAATTATTAGAGGTTCCCTTAAGTTACTTTTTCTCTGATCTTGGCCGACCTTCCCATAGAGACCTTCCGGGAAGAGACATCACACAGGGTGTTACGATTTTCTGTGGTTCCCACAGTGGTTATTGGCGCTGCTAAAGTCTCTCAAAAAAGGTCTTGACAAAGATATTTCCCTATGGTAACATAACCAGAAACTTTACCGAGTGCTCGGTCGAATATTTATGGTCAGGGGTTACAAAAAATCGAGCTCTTTCATTTCAAAGAGAGAAAAGATTTTAAGGGGCGCTGCCGGACTTTTTGCATCCAAAGGGTTTGAGGGCACCTCGGTGCGTGATATTGCTGAAAGAGCAGGCCTCAGCGTTCCAGGGATGTTTCATTACTTTTCTTCTAAGGAATTAATTCTTTATGAAATCGTAACTTCATTTATGGACGATGCTTACAAGAAGATCATCGAGATCTACAATGCCGACCTCCATCCCACGGAAAAGTTGAGTGAAATCTGTAAGTTCTACGTGGAGCAATACGCTGGGCATAAAGAGCAGTTGACGGTTCTGATCTCAGAACGGGACTCGCTAATTCCGGAGCACCGGAAAATATGCATCGCCAAAGAACGGCAATATGTGAACGCATTGAAGAACCTTTTTAAGGATCTGGCCGACAGAGGCCTTCTGAAACCGATTAACCATTCAATCCTTGCGTTTATCTTTTTTGGGATGGTCCACTGGACCTACCGATGGTACCATCCCCAAAAAAAAGGAGGGGTGAGCCCCAATCAATTGGGGAAGATCTTCAGCGAAGTTTTCCTCGAAGGGATATTGGCCATACAATAATTTAGAAGGGAGGAACGGGTTATGAAAAAGGGACTATTTTTTGGTTTTCTGTTTCTATCTGCCTTGATTAGTTTTCCTCTTATCTCTCAGGCCCAACTTAAAGCGGGTGATCCGGTAATCATCGGAGTTCCCACCTTCTTGGGTTCGCTTGAGGGCGGGGAGAGTTTGAAGGCGGTACAATTAGCTGCAGATGAGATCAATGCCAAAGGCGGTATCACGATTAAAGGGGCCAGGCATCCGATCAAGATCGAGGCAAGCGAGATCCGGGATGGTGCGCCCGGGGTTCCGGTGCCAGAAGCGCTTCTTGGAATTGAAAAGATCATTTTAGACAAGAAGGTTCATGCCATTGTCGTTGGTCCTTTCCGGTCAGAGGCATTGCTTGCATCCATGGATTTATTGGCCAAATATAAGGTTCCCATGCTTGGGACGATTGCCATGACACCGGCATCGGAAGCGAAGATCCGGGAAAACCCCGAAAAGTATAAATATGTTTTCAGAACCTGTCTGACCTCAAGATATGCGGCTGAGCTTCTGGCAGGGACAATGAACCTGCTCACCAAGGAGTTCGGGTTCAAGAAAGCCTATCTGATGAATCAGGATGTCTTGTGGGCGAGGGCCACGGCAGGTGGTATTAAAGGGTGGTATGAGAAAAACGGCTGGGAAGTCCTTGGCCAAGATGAATTTCCAACAGGTGCATCCGATTTCTCTTCTGCACTCATGAAAGCCAAAGCCAGAGGGGCTCAGGTTCTCTTTGTCTGTTTCGATATGCCACAGAGTGGTATTCTGGTTAAGCAATATAAGAGCATCAAAGTTCCTGCCCTGTTGGCCGGATATGTCTCTCCGATGACAGGTGATGCGGCATGGAAGACGTTTGATGGCCAGATTGGAGGATTGTTAGAAGCCGTCTGGGAGCTTGGCAATGTCCCTTCGGTAAAATATCCGCCGTCCAAAGCCTTCTATGATGCCTATAAGGCTAAGTATAAAACTGCCTTGCAGGCTGGCCACGGACCTGCTCCAGCCTATGAATCCGTGTATGTGCTGAAGGAGGCAATCGAGAGGGCCGGAACAATAGAGCCCGATGCGGTTGTGGCGGCTCTGAAAAAAACAGACAGAGCAGGTGTGATGGGGCGAATTCGATTTGATGAAGGCAATCAGGTCGTCTATGGAACAGATCCAACCAAAGAGGCGGTTGCTGTGATGTTCCAGTGGAGTGAGGCCGGAGAGCAGAGAATCGTCTACCCTACAACGATTGCTGATAAGAAGATCTGGGCTCCGGAGTGGGTGCTGAAACCGGGGAAGTGATTCCCTACTTTGCCATACCAGAGTGAAAAATGATGATCTTATTGGGGAGGCCATAGAGGCCTCCCATATCGTACTTATCTAAATTTATGTTTCAGGGAACTCTAATCTACGGATTTGTCAACAGCGTCATTTTAGCCCTTCTGGCGTTAGGTTTTAACCTCACCTTCGGGATCAGCGGGGTTGCCAATTTTTCCTATGGGGCGCTCTATATCCTTGCTGCCTATACTACATGGATGTTGTTGACATGGTTAAAACTAAACTATTTCCTCTCGATCGTTTTAGCCATTCTATTCACCTCACTCGTTGGCGGGCTCATCTATAGATTCATTCTCCTTCGCGTCCGGGGATTACCCATCTCAGAAGTGATTGCCTCTTTTGGGATGGGTCTTGCCATTCTTGAGTTCTTCAGATTTTTGGGGTTTGTCGGATTTGAATATACTCTGCCTGTCTTTATTGATGGCAGTGTCTCTCTGGGAGGAACCTATATTGATGTTCAGCGGCTTTTGATTGTGGCTATTGGAGTTGTCCTGGTCATCTTTCTCTGGCTCTTTACCCATTACACCAAGACCGGCCTTGCTTTCAGGGGAATGGCTCAAGAGGAGCGAACCGCTCTGGTTCTCGGAATCAATTCGGACAAGATGGCTACATTAAGTTTAGCTTTTGGTTCTGGGCTGGCTGGTGTGGCTGCCATTACAATCCTTCCCCTTGGACAGGTTGCGGTCGAAGGAGGGTATAGCGCCCTGATCAATGCTCTTGCGGTCTGTATTGTTGGAGGATTGGGAAGTACGGTAGGCGTTCTCGTTGCCAGTGTTTTGATCGGATTTGCCCAGACCTTTACAGCGACCTACCTCGGTTCACACTGGACCATGATCGTCAGCCTGATTGCCATACTTTCAATCCTTGTCGTGAAACCGTCAGGACTTTTCGGGAAGCAGAAAGAGTTGGAGGAAAGGATTTAGAAATTTCAAATTGCAAATTTCATATTTTAAATTGAAAAGTTGGATTTGTTTAGAGTTTAGGGTTTGAGTTCATCTATGGAATATCGTAAGGAACGAGTTGATCGGGGGATTAAGGCAAGAACTGAGGATATCTATGCCCTGTTCTCCTACCGGGAGATGCTCTATCTCCTTGTGCCAAGAGCCATCCCGATCCTGGTCTTATTTCTTTTGACTCTTATAGCCAGTGTTTACTGGCAGAAGGTGTTGATCTCTACAGCGGTCTTTGCCCTGCTCGCTTTAAGCTGGGATCTTCTGGCTTCAGTGGGAATGGTCTCATTAGGCCAGGCTCTCTTCTTTGGAGTCGGGGCTTATATTTCAGGCATATTGAACCATTATTTTAAAATCTGGCCTTTCTTATCAATTCCCATAGCTACACTTGGAGGAGGTCTTGTCAGCACCCTTCTACTCCTTCCTGTCTTGAGGTTGAGGGGAGTCTATTTTGCCATGGTGACGCTGGCCCTTCCCTTGATGTTGGTTAGGATTATTGAGGCCACAAAGATTTTCGGTGGGACAGAAGGGTTAAGCTCTCTCAGCGGTCTACCCAGCATAAGATTTGAATTGTACCTAAGCCTCGTTGCAGTCTTTGCAGTTCTCTTCTTCTTCAGAAGGTTGATCAATACTGATTATGGTCTGGTGCTCCGAGGTATCCGTGACAATGACCGCTCTGTCATGCGAAGTGGAATCAACATCTACTGGTATAAGGCGCAGGCTCTCTTTATGGCAAGCGCAGTCGGCGCGTTTGCCGGTGCTTTGATGACCCATGTCTATATGTTCGTAGGAATGCCTGTTTTTGAGATGGACTATTCCATCCTGCCCATTGCCTCAGCGGTCGTGGGTGGCATGGGAACATTTGCAGGGCCAATGCTGGGCGCATTTATCCTGGTTCCACTTTCGGAGGCGCTCCGTGGGGTGGGGGGCTTGAGGATCGTAATCTACGGCCTTTTCCTGGTCATCTTCACGGTTGCTCTGCCAGAAGGCATCTTTCATTATTTGCAGAGAAAGTATCACCAGTTTGAACGATGGGTGAAGGTCGAGAAATGAGCCAAGAAATTCCCTTTCTTAAAGTGACCAACCTGACCAAACAGTTTGGCGGAGTAAGGGCTGTTGATTCGGTCAGTTTTGATCTAAATAAAGGTGAAATCTTAGGGGTGATCGGTCCAAATGGTTCCGGGAAGACAACCCTGGTCAACCTGATCACAGGATTTGTCAAACCGGATGCAGGCATGGTCGTTTTCCAGGGGAAGGATATTACAGGGATGATGCCCCACAGGGTTGCAGATCTCGGAATTGCACGGGCCTTTCAGATGGTCAAGCCATTTTATCAGCTCCCTGCGTTTAAGAATATCATCATCCCGCTTTTTTCGCCCCGGGTGAAGAGGTTGGCAGGTGGAAAATACGGTGACCGGGATGCCATTGCCATTGACCTTCTGGAGGAAGTTGGATTTGAGCGGGACTCCTTCGTCCCCTTCAAAGTGGCCAGCGTGCTTCCACATGGCTACCTGAAGAGGATGGAACTGGCCCTGTGTTTGGCCTTGCGGCCGGAATTGATCATTCTCGACGAACTCTTCTCAGGGCTGAGCATGGCAGAGGTGGCAAGTATTCTTCCCATTATTGATAAATTGATGTCCGAGAATTTAACGATCATCATGATCGAACATCGGCTCAGAGAGCTTTTCAGGATCTCGAACCGTGTCATTGTGCTCAATTACGGAAAGAAGATTGCCGAGGGCCTTCCAAAAGATGTGATGGAGAGCGAGGAAGTGAAAAAAGCCTACTTAGGCTCAGAGACAGAGTGACCCCACCTAACCTCCTCTTATTTTAAAGGGAGGGACGTACTCCCCTCTTAAATTAAGAGGGGGAGAGGGGGAGTTACTTTTAGCGATTGGAAACCTTTAGTTCATTGTAAGTGATACCAATCCAATTACGAGACTGTAAATAATGTTGGAAGTTAAAAACCTCTTAGTCTTTTATGAGAATGCCCTGGCGATCAATGACCTGAGTCTCAAGGTGGACAAGGGGCAGATGGTGGGGGTGATCGGATCGAACAGCGCGGGCAAGACGACGCTGATGAATACGATCTCAGGCCTCATCATTGACATGAAGATCAAGGAAGAGCGGAGAGGTGGAGAGAGAATCACGGTCATGGGTGAAGTCATCTTTAACGGAGAGTCGATCACATTTATGGAACCTTATGATCGGGCGAAGAAAGGGATTGCCCTCTGTAGGGAGCGTCATCCCATCTTTCCGGAAAGCGATGTTCTGGAGAACCTCAAAATCGCGGGATATTTGGTGAGCCGCTCTGAATTAAAAGAACGGATAGATTTTGCATTTAATCTCTTTCCAGCGCTCAAGGACCTGAAAAGTCGGCGTGCCGGGTTTTTAAGCGGCGGTGAACAGCAGATGTTGGCGATTGGCATGGCTTTGATGATCAAGCCCGTTCTCTTATTGTTGGATGAGCCGCTTCTGGGATTAAGCCCGGCGATTCAATCGAAATTGGTTCAAGCGATTAAGAACATACAGCAGGAGATGGGCATCACAACGGTCATCAGCGAACAGTTTGCCCGCCCCATCCTTCCGCTGATTGATTACGGATATATCATTGAAAACGGAATGCTCACACTGACGGGGACGGGTACAGAACTGATGGATAACCCGGAAGTTCGTGCCGCATATTTTGGAGTATAGAGAAGTGAAGAAATCCTAAATCCGAAGCACGAAATCCGAAACAAGCACGAATATTCAAAATTCAATGACCAAAACATATATTCACAACTGAATAAGCCTTATTGAAAATTTGGTCATTTGGATTTGTTTCGAAATTCGATATTCGGATTCCGAATTTTCGAAAATGTGATTTTTAATTCCTCGGAGGGACTTTAGGAGAATATGAATCATCAATCTCCAAAGACCATCATCGAAGCTTTTGAAAGACAGGTCGAAAAATATCCTGATAAGACAGCAATCATCTTTCTTGGGACCAAGATCACTTACGCGCAGCTGGGAGAGTATGTAAAGAGATTTGCTGGCGGTCTTTATCAGACTGGCGTTCAAGAAGGGGAGAAGATGATTATCTATATTCCAAACTCTCCCCAGTGGGTGATCGCATGGTTGGGGATACAGAAGACAGGAGGCATTGCTGTTCCCATTACTCCCATCTATACATCCCATGACCTTCAATATATTGCCAATGACAGTGGGGCAGAAACTGTCATCTGTGCTGACACTAATTATGGATATGTTCAGAGGGCCATGGGTGGAGCCGGCATCCGAAGGATCATCGTGACCAATGTGGTAGATCTGCTTCCCTGGTGGAAGAGGGCCTTCGGAAAGGCGTTTGATAAGATTCCCTCTGGCAAAGTATCAAAGGATGACAAGACCTATCTCTTCAGAAATTTAATTAACCAAACCTACGCCCATGCCCTGACCACGAAGCCCAAAGAAGATGGGATTGCAGAGATCCTCTATACGGGCGGGACAACTAAATTCCCAAAAGGCGTTCCCATCACCCATGATCTCTTCATGGAGAGTGCAGAGGAGCAGTTACGGGTGAGTACCCCGCTCTTTCCCCTTGAGGAGAATGTGATTCTTGCAGGCGCCCCCCTGTTTCACATCCTTGGGCAGGCCTGTGAACTTGCAACGCTCTGTTTCGGGGGGACATTGATTTTACAGCCCAAGGTCAATCTAGATGGGATGCTGGAAACGATTCAGAGGTTTAAGGCAAAGACCTTTGTCGGTGTGCCTGCACTTTACCGGATGATTCTGGAGCATGACCGGGTAGATTTCTATAATTTACAATCCCTTCAATACTGCTTCTGTGCAGGTGATGTGCTGCCGATTGAAATCGGAACCCGCTGGTACGAAAGGTATAAGAAACTCATTTTCCAGGGTTATGGAGCGACCGAGACCTGCGGAGGCGTGACCATGTGCCCGGTAAATGTTGAAAATCCGCCCAAAAGCATGGGCCTTGTCGTTCCGAGCAAGAAGGTTAAGATCATCAACCCCGACACCCTGGAGGCTGTTCCTCTTGGGGAACCAGGGGAGCTGGTTGTTTCTTCGGATCGGATGGTGAAGGCATACTGGAACAAACCCGAAGAGACCGCAGTCTCCTTTATCGAATTGGAAGGCCGGAAGTGGTATCGCACAGGCGATATCGTGTCACAGGATGAAAAGGGCTACCTCTACTTTGTTGACCGGACTGTGGACACGATCAAACATAAAGGCTATCGGGTCTCAGCCTCGGAGATCGAATCGGTCTTACAGGAGCATCCAGCGGTCATCGGAGCCTGTGTGGTGGGCGTTCCGGATCAGGATGTGGGAGAGAGGATTAAAGCCTTTGTCGTTCTGAAAGAGGATATCAAGGGTATTACCGGATACGATCTGATCAAATGGTGCCGACAGAAGTTGGCTTCCTACAAAGTTCCCCAATATATCGAATTCCGCGACATGCTTCCCAAATCAAAGGTGGGCAAACTCTTAAGGCGTGAACTCCGCGCCGAAGAACGCAAACGCCACGAAGAGTAAAAAAGAACCTCTAACATGTCAATCCGGTCCCGGTCTTTATCGGGAGAATCCAGTCCTGCTTTTGGTTGAATTGAGATCACTGGACTTCCTTTTGGATGAGTAAGGTTTTCAAGAATTGTTTTTCTTTTTTAAGATTTTCAAAACCTTAAGATCTTCGAGATCCTTTGGCCTTCCAGCCGCCTCCTTCATCAGGATAATGTCATTTAGAGAGGCATAATAGACCTTCTCTTTTCCAAAGGTTCCAGAAATCTTATTTTCCCATACCTGATCGAACGTTACTCCAGAAACAAAAGGATGAATATCTGTTTCGACCAGATACTGCCTGATCAAGACTTTTTTGGTCAGTAGATCTTCAAGGGTGATATCGCTGATGTCATAACCAAAATCACGGAGGGCAACGAGGACACGATTTGCATTCTGAGGTTCGGGGCGGATGAAAAGGTCAATATCGAGGGTTGCCCTGGCATAACCATGGGGAGGAAAGGCAGTTGCTCCGATAATGACGTAATCCACTCTATGCGCGTTTAATGATCTCAAAAGGTCTTCGATGTCCATGTTCGATCATCTGCTTCAACATTTCCCTTGATTTTTCTCGCATCATCTTGAACCGTTCCTCAAATGTCAACGAAGCAAGGTAATCAAGCTCAAACTCAAGCTCCTTTTCCTCATCGTCCGCAGTCAGCTTAAGAACCTTTGCCTTCTTTGTCATGAACTCCATTCTACCAAGTTCAAAAGAGTATGGCAACGAAAAATTGGGGGAATGTTGTCAACCTTTATTCCTGCTGGAGTTTATCCCGTATTCGATACGGGGCCGGAATGACGGCTCCGGTTGTGGCGATTGGTTCGCTTTCTGATCTTCTTCTTCGGTTCAGCCATGTCAATAGGCGGGGCATCCTTTTTCATCTCTTTTGCTTCTCTGAGAGAACGAAGATCATGGTAATTCTCAAGTTCCTCTTTAATTTTGAGAAATGCCTCATATGGTAAACCCTGTTAGAAAAGTTTCGCCCTTCTAACGGTATAGCTCACACCCCGATAGAAGCTGAGCTTCACAGGGGCAAAATTTAATTATGACAAGACCGTGGCTGCTACAGCAGCCACAATCTCGAATGCCCGATCCAGATCAAATTCTACAAAATCTTTGGAACGCAATACTGGTTTCAAACGAGGCTCAAGTTGAAGTCGAAGGGTATTCAAACGATTTCCGGAAACGTCAACTGGATCATTTCCGGGTATGTTAAGCTTACGGCGAATCAACTGGATGAAATCGCTGTCCTTCGGGTGAAGGCCAAGCCTGCGTACGGCATAATAAATATCGAAAAAATCCCTGATGGCTGCCTCACGCCGTGACAAGGCGGCGCGAAACTTCTCGCCCATAGCTTCTGCCTTCGAAATGCACGTTATGGAAACGGGAGCCAGAAGCGGCTTGCCGGAAAGTGGATCAAGCATGATCGTCCATGCTGGACCATTCATCACGGGTGTTAACAAAGGCTCTCGAAGGCCGACCTCGATCTTAATGATCTCCTCCTGCCGACGGATCAGTGAAGGATAACCCACAACAGCAATATACTGGGTGGAGTTGTTTGCCCCTTTCAATGGATGAACCAGACGAAATCGGGGGAGCCGTTTGGGGAACTTATCTATAGCCTGCTTGAGCGGTATTGCCTGCTTGCTCCGCTCAGCTCGCTGTGCGTCCACAGACATTGGGATGACGAAATCCAGATCTTCACTCAAGCGATAGAAGTCAGAGTGTACCTTGGCCAGGCACGTTCCCCCTTTAAAAACGAGCTTATCGGTTGCCTGCGAAAGGTATTCGAGCAAAACTGTGCAGACATAATTTTTCTCAATCAGCAGCGGTGCGAACGTTGTCACCTGTGAGGTAAACCGCACCGATGCCAGAAAATAATCAGGGTCTTCCCACAACTGCGTTGTTTGAAGGTCAGACTCACTCATTCAGCACCACACCCCAGCGGCGATTGGCGATTCCCCGTTTGGGTTGCGTTGGAATCCACGGAATGAGACTTGTTGACGGTTTCAAGGCTCGCTCCAGCTTGCGAAGCAGCGATTCTGGTATGCCTTCACGCTCCAGTAAGGCCCCCATGCGGCGGATCGTTCCCATATCACCGTAGCGCAGCGTGCATTTCACTAAGGCCGATGCACTTACCCTTCCGGCCTTCAACTCACGGGCAATCCATTCATAGCCTCGCGGGATACCATT
>CAKZKY010000430.1 GCA_937124575.1 uncultured Pseudomonadota bacterium
GGCAGCATCGGAATAATATCTGCGAGGTTCTGGCTCCGGACGCAAACCGTGGCAATGCGATCGAGTTCAGCACAGGATGAATTAAAAGCAACTGAAAAACCCACCATCTGAAACATATCCATATCCCCACGACTGTCTCCAATGGCAATGGCTTCCTCAGGCTTAATTTCATATTGGTCAAGGACCTTCCTCACCCATTCGGCCTTCTTGTCATAAAAAACCTGGATTCTCACCTTTCCAGTGAGAACTCCGTCTTCAAAGAGGAGGTCATTGGAAACAGAATAATCAAAACCATATCTCTCGTGGACCCAGTTGGTCAGGAGAGAAAGTCCTGAAGAGACCATCGATAGTTTCAACCCCTTCTGCCTTAAATGGGAAATCAACTTGTCTACTCCCGGATGAAACGGAACGTTCTTAATGATCTCCATCATCTCTTCAACTTTCATCCCCTTCCAGACTTCAGCATCGCGTTCACAGAATTCCTGGTAAGAAATCTTGCCTTCTAAGAATTGCTTCTGATACTGCTCTGCAAACCCGTACCATTTCCCTAAACGGACATGGATATATTCCCAGATGGACTTCTCCAGGGTGAGCGTCCCATCCAGATCAAAGATGGCCAATTTGAAGTGTTGATTTTTTTTCATCCTTCTCTTCCTTTAATTTCAGGAAAGTATCTTTTCTTTCTTATAAAAAGTCAAGTGGATGAAATCAACAGGGGTTGTTTTACTCCGTTAGAAAGTTGAACCCGTTCCAATGGGATTTACAATGTTATCAATTTATGATAATAAATTATTTGTCGAAGGATAATGGCAACGGTAGGAGAGGAAGGCCTTTGTCGAAAAACCTAAAGAGAGGACTTCTTCTACTAAAGATGACTCCGGTTTCCCCCATCCTGATACAGCATATATCACCTCTGAGATGGTTTTGAAAAGCAGTCTCTTACAGTTTTGAGAAAATGGATAACAAAAGGATGACCAAAGCGCAGCTTTTAAAAGAATTGAGCACCCTTCAAAATCGTGTATCTGAGCTTGAAATCATTGAGAAAGAACATCGTAAGTTACAGGAAGAATTAAAAAAACGAACAAATGAGTTTGAAGAACGTTTCGCGGAATTAAAAGACCATCAGGCCCGGATTCAAAAAAACCTGCTGGAGAGCGAGAAGAGGTTTCAATCTTTAACAGATAACTCTCCTATCGGCATTTTGATTGTCCAGAAGGGTCAAATTATTTATGAAAACCCGGTAGAAAAAAGACTTTCAGGTCCTTTGGCACAGTTATTTCAGCATGGGAAATTGGAAAACATTCACCCGGATGATTTTGAAAAGGTTGACAAAGAATTTCAGAAGATCATGTCAGGAGAAGTCAAATCGATTGATATGGACTTCAGGTATTATCCCAAGGGCAAGGAGGATGATACTCATGAAATGATATGGGTCCACTGCTGGGCGAGTTTAATTGAATACTTGGGAGAAGAAGCCATTTTAGTCAACAAACTGGATATTACGCGGGCGAAGGAATCGGAACATCTTTTGAGGATTGAGGACAAGATGGCTTCACTGGGACGTGTAGCCTCAGGCATTGCCCATGAGATAAGAAGTCCGCTTTCCGGAATCAACATTTTTTTGAACAACCTGGAGAAGACTCTCCTGGAGGAAAAAAGTCAGGACAAAGTAAAAGTGATTCTTAAGCAGATTCGGTCTGCTTCAAACAAAATTGAAGCGGTGATCAGAAAGGTCATGGATTTCGCCAAGCCCACTGAACCCAGGTTCATTCTATTAGATCTGAATCAACCCATTGAAGACGCCATTGACCTCTCTGCCACTGCCTTGCGAATGAACGGGATCTCCTTGCATAAAGAGCTTGCCGAAACATTGCCCCTTTGTCAGGCAGATCCAAATTTGATCGAACAGGTGATTTTAAATCTGATCAGCAATGCGGCCGAGGCGATGAAAAGCTCGGAGGATGCCAAGCAGATCCACATCACCTCTTCGGCCCGAGACGATCGGATCATTGTCTGTATTTCTGATTCAGGGCCAGGGGTCCCCTTTCATCTTCGTAAGAAGATATTCGACCCCTTTTTTACGACGAAGAACGGGAGCACAGGAATAGGCCTCAGTCTATGTCAACGAATCATCATAGACCATGGCGGCAATCTGAGTGTCTCTACCAGCAAATGGGGAGGGGCCGAATTCAGGGTTGAAATTCCGATCAGAAGAGAGAGAAAACAGGGATGATTTCATACTCCATCTATGTCCTGGACGATGAAGAAACGATTAGAGAAGGGATCTCCATGGCCCTGGAAAAGGAATATCGGGTGAAAACCTTCTCCACCGTGAAGGCCGCCATTGATGCAATTCAAGAGGAGCCTCCAGACCTAATCCTGCTTGATATCGGGCTTCCGGATATGAATGGCATTAATGCCCTTCGTAAAATCAAGGAGATCCATCCCGATGTCCTGGTCATTGTCATCAGCGCTTATGAGGATATCGACACGGTCATCTCGGCGATGAAATTGGGAGCCAACGATTATGTTGTCAAACCGATTTACATGGAAGGCCTGGAGGTCACCATTCGCAATGCCATAGAGACCATCCGGCTGAGAAAAGAGGTTCAGATTCTTCAGGAAAGGTATCTCAAGGAGAACCTTCCCTGTTTTATCGGCGAAAGCAATATCATTCATGATGTGATGGAGTTCGTTGGGATGGTAGCCAGGAGCCCGGACACCCCGATCCTCATTCTTGGTGAGACCGGCACAGGGAAGGAATTGATTGC
>CAKZKY010000431.1 GCA_937124575.1 uncultured Pseudomonadota bacterium
CTGGCAATCCGGGTAATCTCTTTAGGCTCCTTTTCCTTTCCAAAGGCAAGAGTGAGATGATTGATTACCCTTTCTCTGTATTTTCTAATCAGTCGAAAAAGGATAACACCAAGGAATTTCGAAAGAAAAATCAAAGCTTTGGGAGGCAGACAACGAAACGGAACAATCATGCAGGTGGCAACTCCATTGATCAGAATATCTCCCACCCAATGCCTTATTTTTGAACGGCCCTTTTTCATAGGAAGCTGTTACACAATAGAATTGCGATATGCTATCAACGATAGATGATTTCTGTCAGGATTTCAACTGATATTGTATTAGGGCTGGTTCCCAGAACTTTAATTCTTCAAACCGATTTGATTATTGTCCTTTTCTATCACAAAATATCATTTTGAGAACAGGTAATCTATGCAGGATTGATCATGAGAAGGCATTTAAGTGGCTTTACTATCTTCCTCCAGAAAATTTTCAACTCCAACAATTCATCCTTTACTTTTTTAATCTGCGTGTTCGTATTGGTCCTCTTTTATCGGATTCAACTAACGTGGGCACTTTTTACCCATTCGATCAGACCTTTTGATTTCAATCCTTCCACCCATCCCATATGGTTTATGGGAAGATATTTCCTCTCCGATCTTGTTCTGATTCTTTTTTGTTTTCTCTTTTTATGGCTGGCTTCACATCTTTCTAAATTTATAAAAGAGAAACGGACCCGAACCCTCCTCACCATTTCGGGTTATTTCTTATTGCATCTCATTTTTATCTCTTTGTTTATCATCCATGGTGCCCATACCCGCCTTCTCTTCGAAACACAGACTGGGCTAAACGCTTTTGTCATCCAGGAGCTCTTTCTCAATGTCTCGTTGGCCGAACTCATTAAATTCGTTGATTGGAAAGATGGGGTATTTTTACTGATACCCGTCGGGCTCTTTTGGGGGATCCGGCTTCTACCAATCGCATTCCGAGTGAGGATCTTGAAAGTAGGCATTGGACTGATCATTCTTCTTACTTTCTTTTCAATCATTGGGATCCCTTCAAAAAAGAGCGATCTGCCGCCGGAGATCCGCTTAAACCCGGCTGTCTTTCTTATCAGCGATATTGTTGAAATGGTCGGTTTTAAGACTTCTTCCGAGAAGGTATATCTACCGATCAGGAAGGGGAATGATCTACGAGTCCAGCCTGACGGAACAGATTACCAGGATCGCTTTAAGGCATTGAAGTTTCTTCCTCCCAAGAAAGAACACCCATGGAATATCGTCTTCTTCATCATGGAGTCCGTGGGTAGTCGATATATCTTTGATACAAGTCAGGGCCATGGTATGCCCATGCCCTTTCTTTATGGGTTGGCAAAGGAAAGCTGGCATCTCAAAAAACATTATACCTCCTCCAACATCAGTACGAAAGCCATCTTCTCATTGCTCAGCGGACTTTACGATTTCTTCAATCAGGAGACTTTTGGGATCCGTCCCGACGCCCATGTCCCATCCATCTCTAACTTTTTATCCAAAGATTATGAAGGATTTTTAGTAACCCCTTCCCCGATCCAGTGGTATTTTCCAACAGCCTTTGTCAAAAACAGTGGACTTAAGGAAATGCATCACTTTGAAAACTTGAACCTTAAGGTAAGAGAGGAGAAACATTCCTTTGGGCGTTATATTGGAAGGGATGAGGTTCAGACCATAGACTTTTTTAATCGGAGGATCAATCAAGCCAAAGAGCCTTTCATCGGGATCTATCTCAGTTTTGCAGCTCATCTTCCCTATTTTGATTATGGTTCGGATTATCATATCGTCACACCGGATGATCGCATGATCAGCCGTTATTACAATAACCTCAACCTCTTAGACAACATGTTAAAGCGTGTCTATGAGAATCTGAAAAAGAAAGGGCTTCTGGAACGAACGATTCTCGTTATTGCAGGAGATCATGGTCAGGCCTTTGGTCAACACCAACCCGACAATTATATGCACCATCGGTATAGTTACAATGAAAACATCGAGACACCTGTGATTATCTATCAACCAGCCCTCTTTAAGCCGCGGCAGTTTGACATTCCAACAAGCCATGTGGATATTCTGCCCACTCTTTTAGATGCGATGAGGATTCCTTATCGGGCCGAATTGCTCAATGGAGAATCGTTGTTTCATCATCGTTTGGGTCGAAAATACATCTTCGTTTATGGATATGAAGGGACTATTTCTTCTATTGATCAACGAGGGATTAAAGTCCAGTACTCTTTGAAGAAAGGAAAGTGTTGGGCCTTTGATTTGAAGCTTGATCCAGAAGAGAGGCATCCTCTGGATTGTGTATCCTATGAGAGCCAGCGGAAGGCCCTTTTGGGGTTTCCAGATCTCCACCAAGCCAACCTGACGAGATATAATGAATGGCTAAAAAACCACTGAGATGGGGTGGAAAATATTTTTCTATCCATGTTTCTATCCATGCGAAATTTAAAACCGCAAGAAGGAAATAATGACAATCTTTCACTAATCGGTCTTCCCATGGGAGGAGCATCTTTATGAATTTGTCTAAAAAACTGGCTGAAAGGGCAGACAACGGCAAACCGCTAAGAGTTGTTCTCATTGGGGCTGGCAAATTCGGCTCCATGTTTCTTGCACAGGCTCGTCGGACACCTGGTATCCATGTGGCTGGCATTGCTGATTTAAATCCGTCGAGGGCAAGAGATTCGTTGACCCGTGCAGGCTGGCCTAATGAACAATATTCTTCTGTCTCATATGCTGAGGCGATTAAAAGTAGCGGTACTTTTATCACTGATGATTCAATGGCATTGATTGCCACGGACCCGGTTGATGTCGTGATTGATGCCACGGGTAGCCCGGATGCGGGCATTAGGCATGTCCTGGCTTGCTGCCGATATCAGAAACATGTGGTCATGGTGAATGTAGAGGCTGATGCATTGGCCGGTCCGCTGCTTGCCCGTAAGGCGGAGGAGTCGGGTATTGTCTATTCACTTGCCTATGGCGATCAACCTGCTTTGATCTGCGAATTGGTAGATTGGGCACGCACCGCTGGCTTCGAAGTGATTGCAGCAGGAAAAGGAACCAAATATCTGCCTGCCTATCATTTCTCAACACCCGATACGGTTTGGGCTCATTACGGGTTCTCTCTCGAAGTAGTTGCCAGAGGAAACTTCAATCCCCAGATGTTCAACTCCTTTCTTGACGGCACAAAGTCGGCTATCGAGATGGCGGCTGTTGCCAATGCGACTGGCCTGACGCCGGCTCCGGAGGGACTCACTTTTCCTCCATGCGGTGTAGATGATCTTCCTCGTGTGCTAAAACCACGAGCTGAGGGAGGGCAATTAGACCATCGAGGGCAGGTGGAGGTGGTTTC
>CAKZKY010000432.1 GCA_937124575.1 uncultured Pseudomonadota bacterium
AAGAAACTCTTCTATATCGAACCAAAGGCTGTGGCCTATGATCTTCATCCGGACTATCTCTCAACGAAGTATGCATTATCCCTTTCAGACATCCCGAAAGTTGGAATTCAACACCATCACGCCCATATCGTCAGTTGTATGATAGAAAATGGGATCGAAGGAGAGGTAATCGGAGTGGCCTTTGACGGAACGGGTTTCGGAACAGATGAAACGATCTGGGGAGGTGAGTTCTTAAAAGCGGACGGGAGAGATTTTGTCCGCATCGCCCATTTAAAACCAGTACCCATGCCCGGTGGCACCATGGCGATCAAAGAGCCCTGGCGCATGGCTATGGCTTATCTGGAGGAGGCTTTTGGGGGAGAGTGGTCAAATCTAAAGATTGATTTCCTAAAAAGAATTGATCTAAAAAAATGGGATATTTTAAAGACGGCCATCCAGAGGAGGTTAAATACTCCTCTTACCTCAAGCATGGGAAGACTTTTTGATGCGGTCTCATCCCTTTTGTCTATAAGAGACCATGCCAACTATGAAGGTCAGGCCGCCATCGAATTGGAAATGATCGCGGATGAGGCGGTGAGGGGGTCGTATTCATTCCATATCGTTCACAAAGAAGAAGGAACGATGTGGATTGATCTTTCGGAAATGATAAGAGAAATCATCTATGATTTAGAGGAAGGACTCCCCACTCCAGAGATCTCAGGAAAATTTCATCAAACTATTTCTCGCCTAATCACCGACACGTGTAAAATCATCCGCAGTAGGGAAGGCCTGAATCGTGTCGTTCTGAGTGGAGGGGTCTTTCAGAATATGCTTCTTCTTTCCCAGGTGACCGGGGAATTAAAAGAATCTAAATTTGAAGTCTATACCCATCATCTCGTTCCCACCAATGACGGTGGAATCTCTCTCGGGCAGGCGGTGGTCGCTCATATGAGGTTATTCCAATGTGCTTAGGAGTTCCAGGGAAAATATTAGAGATTGAAAAAACCATGGCGAAGGTAGATGTCGGAGGTTTCTTAAGGGAAATCTCTCTCGACCTCTGCCCCGATGTCTCCGTGGGAGAGTATGTCCTCATCCATACAGGCTTCGCCATTCAGAAAGTGGATGAGGAAGATGCGAAAGAGACCCTTGCCCTTCTTCAAAAGATGGCGGAAGCAATATGAAATTTATTGATGAATTTCGAGATCAAGAAATTGCCAAAGGCTTGATCGAAAAGATCAAAAAATCTTCCTCAAAATCCATTCAGTTGATGGAGGTCTGCGGGACCCATACCGTTTCCATCTTCCGTTACGGAATCAGGGGACTTCTCCCCGACCATATTAAACTGATCTCCGGTCCGGGTTGCCCGGTCTGTGTCACACCCAATAGCGATATTGATTTTGCCATCGCTCTCTGCCGACAGGAAGATGTGATCCTGACGACTTTCGGCGATATGATGAAAGTTCCAGGCTCTACTTCAAGCCTCCAGGTGGAGAAGGCAGAGGGAAGAGATATCCGGATCATCTACTCCTCTCTTGAGGCATTAAGGATTGCAAAGGAAAATCCTGAGAAGAAGGTCGTCTTTTTTGCCATCGGTTTTGAGACCACTTCTCCAACGATCGCCGTCGCCATCCTTCATGCGCGGCAGGAAGGGATTCAAAACCTCTTCTTCTTAAACAGTCAGAAGCGAATTCCTCCTGCTCTCTATGCTTTGTTACAATCGAGGCAGGTGAAGATTAACGGGCTGATCCTCCCCGGCCATGTGAGCGCCATCCTCGGAACAGGTCCTTATCAGTTTATTTCAGAAGAGTTCTCAATTCCTGCCGTCATCACAGGTTTTGAGCCACTGGACATCCTTCAGGGAATCTGGATGCTGGTCAAACAGATCGAAGAAAACCGGCCGAGTGTTGAGATTCAATATAAGAGAATTGTGAAGAAAGAGGGAAACCCATTGGCGATGGAAAAAATAGAAACCGTTTTTAAAAAAGCAGATGGCAACTGGAGGGGAATCGGAAGGATTCCGGAAAGCGGATATCGGTTCAAGGAACCTTTTCAGGCAATGGATGCAAGGAGGTTTGAGGTGGTCGTGGAACCATCCAAAGAACATCCTGAGTGTCTCTGCGGTGAAGTCCTTCAGGGAATCAAAACCCCTCTCGAATGTCGGTTATTTAAAAAGGCCTGCCATCCTGAAAATCCGATCGGTCCCTGTATGGTCTCGATCGAAGGCACCTGTCACACCTATTTTAAGTATCAATGAAACTCACTTCCGTCTATTCCCTCTTGGGTATAACAGGCTTCCAGCCTGTTATAACGGGCAGGATGCCCCGTCCCGCTAGGGAGGATAGGAATGTGAGAATTTGGAGTGCTTATGTCTAAAGATAAAATCCTCTTAGCCCATGGAAGTGGAGGGAAGCTCTCCCATGACCTCATTCAGAAACTCTTTCTTCCTCCTTTCTCAAACCCATTTCTCGAACCCTTGGACGATAGCGCCGAAATACCCAATCAGAAAGGGAGGCTTGCGTTCACGACCGATTCCTATGTCGTCAACCCTCTCTTTTTCCCGGGAGGGGATATTGGAAAGCTCGCTGTCTGCGGTACAGTCAACGACCTTTCAATGAAAGGAGCGAACCCTTCCTATCTCAGCCTTTCTTTTATCATCGAGGAAGGACTTCCCATCGAAATGCTCGAAAAAATCATCTCCTCTATTCGTTCAACGGCCGAAGAAGCAAGAGTAAAGATTGTGACTGGCGACACCAAAGTGGTCGAGCACGGGGCAGCAGATCAATTATTTATCAATACCGCCGGAATCGGATGGATTAAAGAGGGGGTTGATCTCTCCGGTAAAAATGCAAAGCCTGGAGATGCCATTCTCCTGAGTGGACACATCGGGGACCATGAGATGGCTGTCCTCTCCCAGAGGGAGGGATTCCAATTCCAGGATGAATTAAGGAGTGACTGTGCCTCGCTGAACGATCTGGTTGGAAAGATGCTCGATGTCTGTCCTGCGATCCGATGCATGAGAGATCCTACCCGCGGAGGTTTGGCTACAAGCTTAAATGAGATCGCCTCGATGTCCAATGTGGGAATGGTCATTGAAGAAGAAAAAATCCCCATTCGAGAATCGGTCAGAGGAATCTCTGAGTTGTTGGGCTTGGATCCGCTCTATCTTGCCAACGAGGGAAAATTGATCTGCATCTGTCCCCCGGATGCAGAGGAATCTTTGTTAAAGGTCATGAGAAGCCATCCCCTGGGCAAAGATGGGCAGATCATTGGAAAAGTGACAGAGGAAAATCGGAAGAAGGTGATCCTCCGCACCCAGATCGGCGGCCACAGAATCCTCGACATGCTCACAGGCGGTCAATATCCAAGAATCTGTT
>CAKZKY010000433.1 GCA_937124575.1 uncultured Pseudomonadota bacterium
TGACTGTAACAACTGAATACCACGAAAAGCTCCTTTGTCAGGTTGACAAATGAATCGGGAAGTTGTAATGAGTTCATATAAGCTCTTGCCTCCTTTATTTTGGATTGAATCGATTAGCCTCTTTTCATCCAAATAATAGGGTAAGAGCTTTATATTTTCAATTACCAAGGTGCAAAACTACAGAATAGTTATCCAAATCTTATTTAAAATGTGTTACAAGGGTAATCAGATCGCATAGTGTAGATAGAAGGAGTTGAAGTATGTCAAAAGATTTAAAAAGGACGGAGTTGTTTTTCTGGCATAAAGAGAATGGGGCGCAGATGATCGAGTTTGCCGGGTGGGAGATGCCGGTCTCCTATTCAAAAGGCATCGTGGAAGAACACTTAGCGACCCGAAAATATGGAGGCCTCTTCGATATCTCCCACATGGGGAGGTTCCTGATTTACGGAGAAGAAGCCATCCCTTTTTTACAGCAGGTCCTGACGAATAATGTCCTGGCCCTGGAGCATGGCATGGCTCAATATACTCTGATTCAAAATGAATGGGGCGAAGCCATTGACGATGCTTATCTCTATCGCTTGGATATAGGAAACCTTCCTTCAGAATCAAGGTATCTTCTTGTGGTCAATGCTGCCAATAAGGAACGAGACTGGAATTGGCTGATCGAGCATAAGAGACGGTTTAGAGGCCTCATCCTCGAAGACAAGAGCAGGGAGATGGGGATGATTGCTCTCCAGGGCCCATCAACAAAGAGGGTACTTGAAAAGATCGTCATCGAAAGCCATTCCCAACTTCCCGATCCCTGGAGGAATCGTCTGAGGGTCTGTGAGATCGAAGGAGTCAGAGTGGGTGTTACCGTCTCAAGGACCGGATATACGGGAGAGCCGATCTGCTTCGAGCTCTTTTCTGAGAGAGAGAAGTTGAGGATGATCTGGGAAGCGATCCTCGATGTTGGAGAGAAAGAGGGCATTATCCCCGTCGGCCTAGGAGCAAGAGACACGCTGAGAATAGAGGCAGGTCTTCCCCTCTATGGCCATGAATTGGGGATGGATCCAGAGGGAAAGGAGATTCCTATCTTTGCGGTTTATTCAGCCGGGCTGGCAGTCAGTTTTTCTCATCTGAAAGGAGAGTTTATTGGAAAGGCAGCTCTGAGGCGACAGTTTGAAGAACTGAAAGCCAGGACAGATAGAACGCCTCTGCCGCCCAGAGAGAAACAGGCTCTTCCCCGAAGGATTGTCCCTATTGCGGTGATTGGAGGTCAAGTTGGACAGGCCATTGCGAGGCAAGGGAATGAGGTCTTTGTGGACGGAAGGAAGGTTGGATATGTCACCAGCGGGACGATGATCCCTTATTGGGTTTTTTCTGACGAAGGAATCCTGTCGAAACCAACCCAAGAGAAAGGAATGAGAGCCATTGCCTTGGCCTATATTGATTCTGATTTTGAGGAGGGGCAGAGGATAGAGATTCAACAGCGCGGGAAGAGTATGGAGGGTGTTATTGTGGAGAAGCATCTTTCTGGAGAGGCTCCGCCCTATGCCCGCCCCATTCTTTTCGAAGACAAGATAATAAAAAGGCGTCCCTCGACAAAAGCGTTCGAAGATTCGGCGCAGAAGCTGGTCGAGAAAGCGATCCAGAACACCTATTGGAGACAGAAAGAAACGATCAACCTTATTCCTTCGGAGCAGACTCCATCTCCTTTGGTCAGGCTCCTCACCATCATGGACCCATCACACCGGTATGCAGAGCACCGTGTCGTCAGAGCCCTTGGAGAGAGAGAAATCTTCTATTATCAGGGGACCAAGCTGATCGAAGAAGTGGAGGCCCTACTTGGAGATGAGATGCGAGATTTTCTCAGATGTTCCGAAGTGGAGGCAAGGGTGATTAGCGGCCAGATGGCAAACACCGTTGTTTTCAGTGGCCTGATGGATTACCTCAACCGGTTTGACCGAAAGAGTGAACCACGAAGGATCAGAAAGGTGATGAATCATCATCTTGGACGGGGAGGCCATCTGAGCGCACAACCCATGGGTGCATTGAGAGATTTCATCGCCATTGACCCTTTAACGGAGCGCCCTTCGGTTGTGCCTTTTCCGGTCATGAAAGACGATCTCTATCAAATCGACCTTACTAAGACAGAGGAACTTCTCGAAATTCATAAGCCCGAATTGATCATCCTGGGCAAGAGCATGGTGATTTATAAAGAGCCTCTCAGAGAGATTGCTCAGATGGCCTCCGCGATGAAACCGAGGCCGATCATCCATTATGATATGGCCCATGTGCTGGGATTGATCGGCCCCTATTTCCAAGAGCCTTTTCAGGAGGGAGCGGATATCGTTACGGGTTCCACCCATAAGACCTTTTTCGGCCCACAGAGGGGAATCATCGGTAGCAACATGTCAGAAGGCACAGAGTATGAAGACCTTTGGGAGGCCATTGTTCGGAGGGTTTTTCCAGGAAGCGTGAGCAACCATCATCTCGGTACGCTTTTAGGGCTGCTCTTGGCAACCTATGAGATGAATGCCTTTAAATTGGAATATCAAAAAGCGGTGATCTCCAATGCAAAAGCCTTTGCCCGTTTTCTTAAGGAGCGGGGTTTAAACGTAGAAGGGAACCCTCAAAAAGGGCATACTGAAACCCATCAAGTCATTGTCCGGGTAGGATACGGAAAAGGGCCAGTCATTGCCGAACGATTGGAACAGAACAACATCATCGTTAACTATCAAGCCGCTCCAGATGACGAAGCCTTCACAGCAGCCAGTTGCTTGAGGATGGGGGTTCAGGAGATGACCCGCTTCGGAATGAAGGAGGAAGATTTCTCCCAATTGGCAGAATATATGGGTGAGATTATCCTCCACGACCGGCCATTGGCCGAAGAGATCTCTCAATTTAGAAAAAGATTTACGGAGATGAGATACAGTTTGCCTGAGAGAGAAGCCGTTTCACTTCTCCAGAGGATGATCGAAGTTATCTTGTAAGATTCAAACACCCATCATCCTTGCCTATTTGAATATCTGATAAGGGCAAGAGCTTTTTACCTCTGGGTCAAGGTAAGCTCTGTGTTAGAGGTGTTTATTTTAAGATAGGCCCTTTATATTACAGAGAAATAATCGATTGGGGTAACCACCTGAGATTGGATCCCAAACTTCATCGCTCACCAGAATATTGAGGCTCGCCCCTCTATCTGTTGGATTCCCCCAGCCAAAATCAATGACTACAAGACCTGGGGGGATGTTCTCGGTAATTCGAGCCTCCACCTGAATCCTTCCCCTTGGGGATTTCACCTCCACAGAATCCCCTTGATTGATCCCTCTGGAAAAAGCCTCCTTAGGATGGATCATCATCAAGGGATTGGGGTATAACTTACAGAGGGGTGGAAGATTTCTAAATTTGGTATGGACGAATTCCGAAGGTTTTCTCGAAGTCCCCATCAAATCATAATCCTTCGATAGCTCAGGATGGGTCATATGAGATTCCTTAGGATAATGGAAAGATGGAAGGGGTCCGCAGGGATGGTTTTTAAACCTCTCGGAGTAACACTCCACTTTCCCAGTGGGAGTGGGAAAACCCTCTTTCTGGTACTTTTTGTAAACCACAGGCGGGGTGACATAGATGATATGATGATTCCGAAGATCATTGAGGGTGACATGAGAGGGTTCTAAAACGAAGTTGATCCATTCCTCCGTATTTCGAAAAGGATAGTCTTTCTCAAGCCCCATCCTCTTAGCCAATTCATATTCGATCTCAAATACCGATCGGGATTCTCCGACCGGTTCGACCACCTTATCGCGGAAGGCCAGGTATGCCCCACGACTACTTGAATAGGCCCTATAGTCAACCCTTTCAAAATCGGAGGAAGAAGGGAGAACGAGGTCTGCGATTTCAGTGGTCGCAGTAGGAAAGATGTCAAGGACCATCAAAAATTCCAAATTCTGCAAAGCCCTCTTCGTCCTTTCCTGGTTTGCCTGAACGAGGACAGGATTACTGTGATGAACGATCATGGCCCGAGGTCGATCGGATGTCTCCCGGAGAAGAGATTCTTTGACAGCAGGGAAAGGGCAGTTTGGAAATAGTGGGAACTCTTCCCAACCGATGCGCCTCTTCCCTGTCTTGACAGTTGGCAATAGTCTTTGAGGGGCAAATGGGAAGAAGACGTTCCCGCCCGGCTTATCAATATTTCCAGTTAAGGCAATGAGCATACAGATCACCCTTACGGTATCCACTCCATTCGTGTGCATATCCAGACCGTTTCCATCGAGGATCAGGGCTCCTTGGGCGGTGGCATAGAGCCTTGCCAACTCTCGGATCTGCTCAGTAGGAACTGAGGTGATCCTCTCTGCCCACTCAGGAGTTGCATGCTCAACATGCCTTTTGGTCTCCTCAAACCCGATCATCCACTGACCCACAAATTCCTCATCGTAAAGATCCTCGTAGATGATTGTATGGGCCATGGATAGGCCCAATGCCGAATCCGTACCAATTTTAGGGTGGATCCAAAGATCTGAGAAAGAGACCGTTTCAGATCGAATTGGATCTACGACAACGATCTTTGCTCCTCTCTCTTTCGCACGCGGGATAATTTGGTGATAACCGTCATAGGAGGCGTAACTGCAGAAGCGGGTAGTGTTCACTGGGTTGACACCCCAAAAAATTATGAATTGGGCATTTTCATAGTCTGGTTCGGGTCTTGCGCCAAAGGCATCCATAAAGGCTACAGACCTTGGCACGTGGCATAGATTGCTGACCCCTGTGAGGTTGGGTGAACCATAGACACCCATGAATTGGAGAAAACCATCTCGTGCTTCATAGCTCACAGGAGCTCCAGAAGAGCGGACTAAGCTTTCCGGCCCATGCTTCTCTCTGATCTCGATCAGTTTCTCCGCAGCAAGATCGAGGGCTTCATCCCAAGAGAGTCTTACCCATCCCCCCTTTGTCTTCTTTAAAGGGAATTTGAGCCGTTCCTCTGATTCGACCAATGATTTTATCCCCTGAGCCTTAACACATAGATGTCCTCTATTCACGGGATGATCTAGATCACCGTCTATCCTTTTGATCTTCCCATCGTGGACGTGAACCTTCATCCCGCAACTGGTATGACAAAACCCACAGATAGATCTGACGGTTTTCTCCATAATGCCTCTCCTCCATCCTGGCGCAGATTCTCTTGCTATCTTCGATACCTTTTTAACTCTCTACTTGTCAAGCCTTCGATATCCCCTTATAATTTTCTTGATTTTTTTTAAGAATATTATAGAAATAGGGGAGGCATCTGGTCAATTCTCAGATTGATACTTTTATAAAGGAGGAAAAAAATGAGCATTTGGCAAAAACGAAGCTTCTCAATCTTTTCTTTCCTGGTCTTTCTTCTCGTCTGTATTGGGTGCTCAAATATGGCCAGAAAACTGGATCCTTATATCTCTGGCCCGCAGGTGATCGTGAACCCCGACTCAATTCGTCTTGGAGTCGCAAAATTGATGGACACCGTTATTGTTTTTGAGGGCTCAGGGTTTAAAGCAGGAGATTCCATCTTTATCACGCTCCATGGCCCCAATGATACAAAAGCGATCGTGGCAGAGGCTCCGATTCAACCCGATGGGACGTTCAAGGCCGAGTTGGGTAAATCCTCAATAAGCAAATTGACCAAGGCCATGGAGATCTTAAAGGCAGATATCGTTCCCAATGAGAAGTTTGAACCGGTGGTGGTAATCAGCCAACCTCCCATTCCAAAGGGCGTTTATACCGTAAAGGTGACCAGCATGATGTCGGCCTTGACCGCCGAGACAAAGATGAATGTCAAAGGCCCTTCCATCATTGACAGTGTCATGGATTGGATCGGGGGACTCACCGGAAAGATCAAACACAAAAAAGCAAAATAGAAAAATATGAGGGACACCTCCCTATCAAAGTAGGGAAATGTCCCTCATTTATTCTTCAGAAGATGATGGGGATAACGGAATGAAAAGACAAGGGAGAGAGTATGATTTGTGGAGGGGGTTAACTTTGGAGTCTTGTCTGAACCTGTTTTTTCCACTCCTGTATTTCTTTCATTTGAGACTCGAGATCGGAAAGTCGCCTGTCCAGCTCTGAAAAAGAAATCTTCACCAAGGCGCGAGTCTCTAAATGCTGACGCTCATTCTCCTTCTCCATTTGGTCCAGTCTTGTTTCAACTCGGTCCAGTTTTTGTATCATTCCGGAATGTCCATGGGCCAAAAGCTCATTTCCCTTTTCTAACCGGTCAAGCCATTGACCAACGATCTTAATCTGATCGATAATCCCTGCATGACCCTCAGCTAAAAGCTTTATCTGGTCGATTAATCCCTCGGAAACCAGATGAAATTGTTGAATGATTTCCTCCTTAAAGTTTTAAAGCTCTTTTTTTATCGTTCCATCCTTTCGAGCTGCCATGATTCATTTCCTTTTCAATTGAATCCATTCAATCAATGTGATTTCAAAATGGCATAATTCACTGATTTAGTCAAGAGGATAAGATAATTTACCCTGTTCGAAAACCCCGCTGCTTGCCCCGTGCGAAGCCTGGCTTCTATCGAGGGCTTGCAGCGGGGATGGCTTAATTTCCTTTTGAGCGTAGACGGGGTTTACTTTAAAAGGCCAATTGAAAAAGCCAGCATGAATTGACCGGCGTAATAGAGCGGCAAACCAAGGAGACGGTTTCGGTATTGCTCTTTGATGAATCTCTGGCGGGCTACAAAGATGTCTGAAACATAAAAGCAAAGCGCTCCCACCAAAATAAGCGTCCTTCCGGAAATCTGGAATGTGGATTTCCCAAAAACTGCCCACGCCCCAACAGCCATGATCGTTATCACCAGGATGTAGATGAGCACCGGGATCATCATCGATTTTAAATGAGGACGAAGCCAGAAAAAGATCAAAGCACTTATGACAACGAGGATAAACGCCCCTAATGAAAACCATTCGGAAACCGCAACCAGAGTCGAAAAGCCGAAGATGTAGAGAATATGCCCAAGCAAAAAAGCCACCAGCCCTGCCATAAACGCTTTTTTTTGTGGAAGCCCCAGGCAAACATCGCCCACCAGACAAAAAATCAAACCAACCAAGAGGTAATGGAAATAGGCTGGAACTGGCCGTGGCTGAAGCAACGCAGTTAGCACAAAGAGGAATGAAAGAAAGGACTTTGTAATGATGCGTGGGATCCTGTTCTTCTTCTCAAAGTAAAGCACCCCGAAAATAACACGATCCCAAGAAGAATGATCAAACCATTCATCGTATTCCCTCCCCCACCCATACCTCTAATGACCAAAGATTATAAAACCTATTTGAAGTTGTCAAATTCAACAGGTTAGGGATATGTTTTATCGAACGTCTCAAATACTTGTCGCTTCTCTTGAAATAATCCAGCCATCGAGATATCTTGGAGTGGGAAGAGTTTAAGGAAAATGGCAAACCTCCTCTACCGCTATTTAAAAAACCGAAACCTCCTCCTTCTTACCGCTTTTCTATTAGGACTGTTTTGGGGGGATTTTGCCTCCTCCTTGAAGGGATTGATTCTCCCTGCCCTCATCCTGGTTATGTCCCTCTCCACGACTCATATCACCCTCAAGGAACTCGTGCAGATAAAAAAGTATCTTAAGGATATTCTCATTGTCACGCTCATCCATTATCCTTTTTTAAGCGGCCTAATCCTTTTGGCGAATCATTTATGGGTGAAGGATCCTGATCTTCGGGTAGGATATGTTGTGATGGCTGCGATTCCATCGGCCGTGGCTGTCATCCCTTTTACTTACCTGTTGCAAGGGGAGATGACGGTTTCTTTAATTGGATCGGCATGGATCTATCTTTTCGCTCTGGTAGCTGCCCCTTTTATCTCTCTCCATTTTCTGGATGTGGCAAAGATCGAACCGAGCGGGCTTCTTCTGACCCTTTTTCAACTGATCCTCATTCCTTTCCTTATATCTAGACTTCTCTTGAAATGGAGAGGGTTTTCCCACTATCAGGCCAATGCAGGGCTACTTATCAATCTCTGTTTTGCTCTGATTCTCTACACGGTGATCGGGATCAATCGGAGAGTCTTCTTTGGCCATCCGGATCTACTTATCCTCATCTCTGCAATCGCCATCCTTCGGACTTTTGTCAGTGGCCACGTCATTGATCTCTTTTCAAGATGGCTGAAGGTGGATCCAAGGCGTCGAGTCAGTTATGTCCTTTTCGGTTCGTATAAGAACCTGGGTTTAGCCGCTGCCATCAGCCTCCTCCTCTTCAATGAGAGGGCAGCCATCCCTGCGGCGATCACCACCATTTTCGAATTTCTCTTCTTGATCTGGTTTACTTATTTTCGGAAAAGATGGGGCTGACCAGAAATTCCTTAATCTTCTGATTGAAAAGAGAGGGAGACTCCATCATTACCATGTGGCCTGATTCTGGGATTATCTCCAGCCTCGCCCCTTTAATCTTATTCTTCAGAAATTGAGAATACTTGACCGGTGTCAATTCATCCTCCTCCCCACAAACAATACAGGCGGGGAGTTTAATGTTCTCCACCTCCTTCATAATATCGAACCGATCACAGGCCATAAAGTCTCCATAGAGGATCTCGGGTCGGCATTGGAGCATCCCTTTGATTCCTTTATCAATCAAATCGGAAGGTGTATTTCTGGAAAATGCGTACCGGTTAATCTTAGGGACAATCTCTTTGAAGTCTGTTTTAATCCCTTCCAGAATCATCGGCAGGACCCTCAATCTTGCCCCAGTTCCGACCAGGATGATCCCTTTGATCAATTCCGGATATCTTAATGCCATCGTCTGGGTAATGGCTCCTCCCATCGAATGGCCCACGAGAAAGAGTCTTGGAAGTTTCAAGCTCTTAATAAAACCATAAACATACTCCGCATACTTTCCGATCTCCACCTCTCCCTCACCCCCGGAATCGCCATGTCCGGGAAGCTCAATGATAATGGGGTTAAACTCCTTCTCAAAAAATCCCTTCTGATAGCTCCAGGTATACTGGCCTCCCCCTGCCCCATGGATGAAGAGAACGAAATCCCTTCTTTCGATAAATCCCTTTCTCCCTGCCCAGTAATGGATCGGTCGTCCATTCACTTGGATGATTGGCATGGCCCCCTCCTTTGAATTGATTCGAAATAAGAATGGATTGCTTCCCAGACTGTCTCTTTCCTTTTAAGGCCTGACAATCTCGAATGAAAGGAAGTACAATTTGGAAGCCCTTTGGTGTACCAGTAGAGATGTTTTCGAATCTGGTGAGCAGAATATTCTTCCCCATAATACTTCTCGATGAGCGAAAAATGGCGATGGATCACCCCTTTTTTCTCCTCCGGAGATCCTGAAGACCTCATCCTGAAGATCCAGGGGTTTCCAAGCGCCCCTCTTCCGATCATCACACCATCACATCCGGTCTCATCAAACATCTTCTGTATCAAAAAGGGGGTGCCCACATCCCCATTTCCAATCACAGGAATTTTTACAGCTCGTTTCACCTCTGCAATTACGTTCCAGTCTGCCCAGCCCCGGAATGCCTGCTCTTTGGTCCGGGGATGAACGGTGATCGCATCCACACCACAATCCTCTGCAAGTTTCGCAATGGCAACTGCATTGACCTCTCTCTCATTCCATCCAGAACGAATCTTCACGGTCAAAGGACAAGTAGTCCTCTTTCTCATCTCGATCAGTATCTTCTTCACTTTTTGGGGAAAACGCATCAGATCCGCTCCTGCTCCGGTCTTGACCACCTGTTTGGCAGGGCATCCCATATTGAGGTCAATAGCATCCGCTCCCATATGTTGCGCCATCCCTGCGGCTTCTGCCAGAACCGCTGAATCGGATCCGAAAAGCTGAACCGAAATAGGGTGCTCCCCCTGACCAATCTTTAAAAAAGATTCCCCTTTTCGCAACAACCCATCCGCACTCACCATCTCTGTAAAGACAAGGCCACAGCCGTGCTCACGGACTATTTGCCGAAAAGGGAAATCCGTAATGCCTGCCATTGGCGCCAGCAGAAGGTTGCTACTGAGTTGAAGGCTTCCGATTCTCATGTGATCCCCTTCGATTATTGCAAGGCCGGAATTAAGAAATATTGGGTAAGTTTTTTAAAATTAACATTCCTGAATCTTTCCCAAAACCATCCTTCCAACATTCCACCATTCCAATACTCCATTATTTCTGGTCATCCCAGTACTTCTTAATCAGACCGATCGCCTCGTCAATGCGGAGAGGATTCCCCAAATCGAGTCCTTTATCTTTCAACCCCTTAAAGAGTTTCGTCAAGGTCGGTTCCTCGAGATGAAAGCTTTCTAAATCCTTAAACCTTCCAAATATTTCGTTGGGCGTCCCTCTCTCGCTGAGATGGCCGTGACCGTGCATGAGATAGAGAATATCGGCCGTTTCCGGGACAAGATCCACTTCATGGAGGGTCGTGATAAAAGTCATTCCCTTCTCTCTATTCAATCCGTTCAGAATCTGAATAAAATCTCTTCGCGAAACAGGGTCCAATCCTGTAAATGGCTCATCGAGGATCAAAAGCTCTGGCTCCATCACCAGCGCTCCGGCTAATGCCACTTTCTTTTTTTCTCCTCCCGAAAGGTAATTGACAATTTTGTTCTGGATAGACTCAAGATTCAACTTCTCAATCACAGCCTTTGCCATGACCTCTGCCTTTCGCCTTCCCAGACCATAGTTTAATGGCGCAAAGAGAATATCATCATAGACCGTGGGACCCAGGATCTGTTCATCCACATCCTGCATGACCACGCCGATCTTTTCCCTGATTCTGGAGAATTCTTTTCCAGGGTCCACACCAAAGACCCTCACGCTTCCATCCTTTGGGATGAGAATCCCCAGCAGGTGCTTGAGCAGGGTCGTCTTTCCGCAGCCATTCGACCCAAGAATGGCAACCCGCTCCCCTCGATTCACAACAAAATCGAGTCCACAGATCTGGACCTTGGTCATATCCGGATAGACATGGGTGATGCAATCGACCTGTATCACTCGCTCCTCTTGTTGCATTGTCTCATTCTCCTCGATAATGGATCCGATTCTTAAAGCCTCTGAGCAACATGGATTCGTACATCTTTTCGCTCGCATCGATCCCTTTAATAATGAGATGGCCAAAAGCATGCGAGATATTTACAAGGCTTCTCCAAGGGTGTCCCCACTGAAACCCTCCGCGGAGGTAAAGTGCATATTGTGTTTCTTCAAGAATTTTAATCAAGATGAAGATGGATCGATAGGTCAAAAAGAGAGCCGTCACGAAAAGCGAAGGAAGAAATCGATCCAAGGTCCGAAAGATGAGGGGATAGGGAGTGGTGCTCAAAAGCAGGACGACCCCGGTTGATCCCGAGAGCACCTTCAGAAAGACAATCACCATGAAATGGATTTGAAATCCTGAAAGAGAGACAAAAAGGATGGCAAAAATAAGAGGATAAAAAGTGAGGGAAAAGATCTTTAATGGAAGACGTGCGAGGAAAAAGAGTGCGATCATGATTCCATAGAGGAGAAGAAGTCCTGGAAAGCTTCTTAGGGTCACGATCCCTATCAAGACCATCCCCATCCCGACGATCTTCGCCTTCGGAGAAAAACGGTGAAGGAAACTTCTTCCCTCAATGGCTAAATAATCGAGAAAAGAGAGCTGAATCACACTTTTCTCCCTTCCAATTTCAGCAGGTCTGGCCGCAATCGGTAGATGTAAAGACAGATCAGAGTGGTAACGATTCCTTCCAGACACCATCCGATCACACCTAATGAAAGGACAATGACGATAAAATGTTTCAAATCCACATCGCCTCTACCCTTCACTCCTTCATGATGGTGGTGGTCCCCTTTAAATAGTTTAAATTCAAAGATCCCCTCCTTCTCCCCCGAATGAATCAGCTCTTCATAGTGGGAGACCCCAAGGCTCACCACGCCGATCATCGAAAAAGTGGAAAGGCTAAGGGCTAAAACCGTTGCTAAGAAAGTGGTGGCCGATATCCTTTTAAAGATCCTCCAAAAGAGACGAAAGAACAGAACCCCAAGGATTCCTTCAATGGAAAGGACCAGCGTGTTCAATCCAATCACCGTAAGCCCGCCGTGACCGAACAGGGCGAGGATCACATTGACGACAAACGTGGCAAGAAAGATGAGAGATGGACCCAATAAAATGCCTGAGATGACTGTGAGATTGACATGGTAAGCAATCGGAACGATCTCAACGGAGGCCCCAAGAACCATGACCGCTACCATCATCCCGAGGAGGGGAAGGCGTTTCGCGAGAGACTCCTTTCTGATCAATCTTAAAAACACGTAGGCAAGGACGATAGCAATAATAAAACCCAATACCCAGAGCCATACCGGTAAAATACCATCTGGCAGATGAATGTGAGACATAAAAACCTCCGAAGTCCAATCGTCTTATCGTCCTATCATTGACTAAAAGGTGATTCGACTACTGACGATTAGACTATATTTATAAAGGCTTACAATCTTTACAATATCCATAAAAATTGAACTGGTGATCCGTGACCTGATAGCCGGTTGACTCCATCACCTTTTCTGACCAATCGGAAATATTGCAAAAATCTATTTCGACCACCTTTCCACAGACCTTACAGATGACATGATGGTGGTGATTCTCCATCTCACAGAATTTATATTTAACGCTCGAGCCATTGACGATTTTAAAGACAAGCCCGAGCGATTCGAAGAGATCGAGACAGCGATAGATCGAGGTAAGCCCAATCTTTCTCTTCTTTTTTATCAGGCACCGGTAGAGTTCCTGAGGGCTCAGAGGGCTTTCTGAGGTTGAAAGCTCCTGAAAGATAAGTAGCCTTGGATGGCTGATTCTCGGTTTCTTCTCCCCAAAAATGGATTCAAAAACTCTTTTATTCACTTGAACTTAAGTCCAAAATGAAAATATTTTCATTAAAAATTTAACAGCTTTCTTTCGTCCTGTCAAGGCTTGAAGATCAACTAACCAATTGTTTCCTTCAAGGCTTTTGGGTCCGTTATAGGCGGCAGGCAGGTGAAGTTTCGGCAGATGAAAGTGGTCGGAATTCTGGAGGCGTCTTTATCTTTTAAGAACGGAATCCAGTCTTGATCGCTCTTCTCTTGAGGTTCCTTGAAGCTTAAGATTTTATTGGGGAGATAGGCCAAGAAAATCTCTTTCAACATGGCAATTGTCCTATAATCCTCTCTCGGACCGATGATTCCAATCTCCTCCGGGTTTAAAAAGAGGGAATAACCTGAAAGCATATGGGCAAAGCCTGAGGGATGCTCTGAAAGAAAGTCATAAAAGAGCCTAAGAATCTGCTCGGCTTTCTGTTTTAGAGATTCCTCTCCTGTAAGGTAACCCAACCTGACGAGGTTGAAGAGGCCAATGGAGTTAGCCGATGGGATAGCATTGTCGTAAGGGTTCTTCGAACGGGCGATGAGCGATTCATTCTCTTTTCCGATGAAGAAAAACCCTCCCTGTTTCTCATCCCAGAATTGATGGATCATTCCCTCATTGAGTTCATACGCTTCTTTAAGATACTTTAGTTCAAAAGTCGCTTCATAAAGATCAATGACGGCCTGAATCAAAAAGGCATAATCTTCCGCATAACCATTGATGTGCCATCTTCCTTGATGAAAGACCCTCATCAAGCGGCCCTGCCTCCTTATTCCCTCAAGAATAAATTGGATAGCTTCCTCTGCTGCTTTAAGATATTCTTCCTTGCCGGTTAATTTAAATCCATCGAGCATCCCTGAAATCATCAACCCATTCCATGAGGTGAGAATCTTTTCATCCCGGGCGGGCTTCACTCGCTTCTCTCGCTTATGGAAGAGTTTCTCTCTGCCCTCTCTTAATAGGGTTTCCAGTTCAGGGATTGGGATTCCATACAATTCGGACACTTTGCTTATGGACATAGCGATGTTCAATACGCTGGCCCCTCCCTCAAAGTTTCCCTGAGGGGTGACCCCATAATAGGCGCAGAAAGGAGTTCCTTTCTCCTTGCCCAATAACTCTTTGATCTCATCCCTTGTCCAGACAAAAAATTTTCCTTCTTTGCCTTCGCTATCCGCATCCTGAGTTGAATAGAATCCTCCTTTGGGGCTTTTCATCTCACGGAGGACATACTGAAGGATCGCTTCACCTACAGCCAAGTATCTTTCTTTCCGAGTGGCTTGATAGGCCTCAAGATAGGTGCGTGAGAGGAGGGCATTGTCATAAAGCATCTTTTCAAAATGGGGGATGAGCCAACGTTCATCCACCGAGTAACGATGAAATCCGCCACCCAGGTGGTCATAAATACCACCGTTAGCCATCTTCTCAAGGGTCAGATCCACCATTGTTAGGGCTTCTTTTTCCCCGGTCTTTTTCCAGTATCGAAGGAGAAAAGAGAGGCTCATTGAGTTCGGAAATTTCGGGGCGTGCCCAAACCCTCCGTTAACAGAATCAAATGAACGCTTAAAATGATCAAAGGCGTGGAAGAGCATTGGGGGATCGAATTCTTGGTTGGACGAGTTGATCTCAGTTATCTGATTCAGGGCATGTCTCACCTCAGTCTCAATCTGTTTCACCTCTTTTCGGTGAGTCTGATAATATTCTGAAACCGTGATCAGAACTTTTGGGAATCCAGGCATTCCCATCCGGTCTTCAGGTGGGAAATAGGTTCCGGCATGAAAAGGGACAAGATCAGGGGTTAGAAAGACCGTCATTGGCCATCCACCACTTCCGGTCATCACCTGAACGGCATTCATATAGATATCATCCAGATCTGGCCTCTCCTCCCGATCCACTTTGATATTGATAAACCGTTCATTCATGATTCTGGCAATATCCTCATTTTCAAAAGATTCCCTCTCCATCACATGACACCAGTGGCAAGCGGAGTAACCAATGCTGAGAAGAATAGGTTTATCCTCCTTCCTTGCCCGGGAAAGGGCTTCCTCTCCCCACGGATACCAATCCACCGGATTATGGGCATGCTGTAACAGATAAGGACTCGTCTCATGAATCAGCCGATTCGTATGTTTATGGTCCATGGTTATCTCTTTAAAATATTTATAACCATTGAAAGGGTGAATCACAAGGAATGACATCATTTAAAGTAACACTTCAATGATGGGATGAGATCAACCCTGAAAGGATCGGAAAGTTCTCCCTCCAAAATCATATCAAGCGATCCTAAAGGTGTTACAAACCAGCCATCTTTCTGTTTGCATTGTGATCTTGGGAGCGGATCTTTGGAGTTTACCAACGAAAGGTTTCCTTTCAAGGTTTTTCCAAAAGAACCCCCGGCCCTTTTCCGATTCCGTGAAGCAGCAAAGGAAGGAAATGTGGTCATGCGGGACGATGTTTCGATTATAACCTAAATTGAGCGATTTCTTTCACCCTTCACAAGGGG